>NZ_JBVKBA010000009.1:0-137964 GCF_055639175.1 Streptomyces sp. NPDC107546
GCCCGGCGCGAAGGGGCCGCCCCCGATCGTCTGGTGGTCCACTCCGGAGTTGATGCCCGAGCCGCCCGTCGGCGTCCACGTCTCGCCGTCGTCGTCGGTGTAGCAGGTCAGGGCGGTCTTCCCGGCGAGCTGCGACTCGAAGGTGCGATGCGTGGCCGGGTCGGTGAACAGGATCGGGTCGAGGCTGGTGATGCTGCCCTGGGGGCAGCCGCCCGTCGTGTTCGCGCTCTTGTCCTGCCAGGTTGCGGTGCCCGCGCTGTCGTAGGTGACCTTGAGCGTCGAGGTGTAGGCCTGGAACAGCGCGGCGCCGGTCGCGCGGTCGACGCCGATCGAGGGCTCCCCGGCGTTGTGCGCGTCCTTGATGCCGTCGGGTGCCGAGGAGTTCGCGTACGTCGGCGGGGTCGCCGTGCTCGGCGCCGGATCGGCCGGGGCGGCGACCAGGCTCGCGGTACCGGTGAAACTGTCGCCGAGTGGCGCGTACGGCACCACGCGCACGGTGTACGACGCCGTCACCGCCGGGAGCAGCACGGTCTCGGGGTCGCTGCTGGACGCAGAGGCGGCGACCTCGCGACCGTTCGCGTCGAGGACGTACAGGTCGAAGTCGGCGGCCGAGTCGGGCCACTTGATGTCGATGCGCAGGCTGTGACCGGTGTCGTAGCCGGTGGGCGCCGTCACCTTCAGCGCGTAGTCGTCGCACAGCTGCGGGTCGCCGCAGCTGACGGTGCCCGTGGTGCCCGAGACGTTCGGGACGGCGAACGGTCCGCCGCTCCATGTGGTGGTAGGAGCGGTGTCGGTGACCGATCCGGAGGGCGGAGTGGCGGCGTCGGCCGACACCCCGGGCAGAGCGCCGGCCAGGAGAGCCGTCAACCCCACGGCGACAGGCCACCGCGACCGCGAAGGGCGGTGACTACGGAGCACGAAGAAGAGAACCACAAGCACCTCATGGGTTCGCGAGTCGGACGAAGGGCGGTGGTGCGGGGCGGTACGGGTGGTGCCTTCGTCTGCTCTACGGGGAGGCGGGGGCCGTCCGTCGCGCGGAAGTCGAACGTTTTTCGGACGGGCTCCGGGTCGCTCAGGCGGCCTCGCCGCCAACCGGGCCGCGCAGCTTCTCATCGAGCGCGTTGAGGACGGTGAGGTCGACAACTGGTGCAGGCGACGGCGGAGTCACGACCGCCGCGGCGCCGCCGTCGCGCTGTTGCGCCGCGCGGTCGAGCTGGGCGTCGATCATGTGGACACCGCCGAGTTCTATGGCTTCGGGTTCGCCAACGACGTGATCCGCGAGGCACTGCGCCCCGAGGACGACGTCCTGGTCGCCACGAAGGACTGATCAGGCGCCCTCGGCCTCCGCGAGCCGCACGGTCCGTTCCGCCAGCTCGCTGATGCGGACACCGTCGAAGCCGAAGACGGCGCTGCGAACCGTGTCCTGAAGGGGGTCCTTCCACCGGGCGGGAATCGCTTCCGCGCCGGTGAGGACGCCCGCGACCGAGCCCGCGGTCGCGCCGTTGGAGTCGGTGTCCAGGCCGCCGCGTACGGTCAGCGCGATCGTACGGGTGAAGTCACCGTCGCCGTACAACAGCCCGGCCGTGAGGACCCCCGCGTTCGGAACGGTGTGGATCCAGCCGAGTCCGGCGGTCTCCTCCGAGACCGCGTCCAGTGTCTCCTCCCAGCTCAGCCGGGTCTCGTGGAGCGAGATCACCCGGCGTACGGTGCGGGCGAGGCGGCTGCTCGCGGGGATCACCGTCAGCGCGGTGTCGAGCGCGTGCCGGACGGTGGGCGCGGTGAACGCCGCCGAGATCAGCGCGGCCGCCCACATCGCCCCGTACACCCCGTTCCCGGTGTGGGACAGGACCGCGTCCCGGCGGGCCAGCGAGGCGGCGCGGCGCGGGGCGCCCGGGCAGGTCCAGCCGTAGACGTCGGCGCGGATCAGGGCGCCGATCCACTCCTGGTAGGGGTTGTCGTAGGTGGCCGTCAGCGGTGGCCTGAGGCCTTGGGTGAGATTGCGGTACGTGGCCCGCTCGGCCGTGAACGTCTGCAGATACGGCAGCCTGAGCAGCCACAGGTCGCCGACCTGCTCGGTGCTGAAGCCGAAGCCGTGCGTCTCCAGCAGGTCCAGGCCCAGGACGGCGTAGTCCACGTCGTCGTCGCGGCAGCTGCCGTGGATGCGGCCGCGTACGCACTGACGCCACTCGGGGCGCAGGTCGAGGGCGTCGCTCTCGGTGGCGGGCTCGGGCAGGTAGTCGGTGAGCGGCAGCGCCGAGGCCTGCCGCAGATAGCGGTCGATGCGCTCCCGCGTCCACACATCGCCCCGCTCGACGGGCTTGCCGAGCATGTTGCCGGCGATCCGGCCCAGCCAGCCGCCGAGGACGCGGTCCGCGAGATCGGTGCCCACAGGGGTCATGGCTGAAGGTCTACCCGATTCCGGGGGCGCTCGCGCGGATTCCGGGGGCCGGACGGGGCATGACGGGGCAGGTGCGCTGCGGTTAGGGTCACAGCGGCGCGACTGCCCTGGCGTGTTCGACGTGCGCGGGGCTCGAGGAGCGAGGGGATTGCAGGTGGCGGACGCTGCAGTGGACGACACGCGAACGGCACAGCGGGTGCTCGTCGCCGCGGACAAGTTCAAGGGGTCGCTGACGGCCGTCCAGGTCGCGGAGCGGGTGACCGCGGGGCTGCGCAAAGTCGTGCCGGACCTCGAGGTGGAGGCGCTGCCCGTGGCCGACGGGGGCGACGGGACGGTGGCCGCGGCGGTCGCGGCCGGCTTCGAACGACGTGAGGTGCGGGTCGCGGGGCCGCTCGGACACGAGGTGACGGCGGCGTTCGCGCTGCGCGGCGACACGGCGGTCGTGGAGATGGCGGAGGCGAGCGGGCTGCAGCGGCTGCCCGCCGGGGTCTTCGCGCCGCTGACGGCGTCGACGTACGGGTCCGGTGAGCTGCTGCGGGCCGCGCTGGACGCGGGGGCGCGGACCATCGTGTTCGGGGTCGGCGGGAGCGCGACGACGGACGGGGGTGCGGGGATGCTGACCGCGCTCGGGGCGCGGTTCCTGGACGCGGAGGGGGAGCCGGTGACGCCCGGGGGCGGGGGTCTGGCGGAGCTGGTCCGTGCCGACCCGTCGGGCCTGGATCCGCGGCTGGCCTCGGTCGACCTGATCCTCGCGAGCGATGTGGACAACCCGCTGACGGGGCCGAAGGGCGCCCCGACCGTGTACGGCCCGCAGAAGGGGGCTTCGCCGGACGACGTGGAGACGTTGGACGCGGCGCTCGCGCACTGCGCGAAGGTGCTGGAGGAGGCGATCGGCACCCGGGCCGCGGAGTACGCGGTGGCGCCGGGGGCCGGGGCCGCGGGCGGCATCGGGTACGGGGCCCTGCTCCTCGGGGCGAGGTTCCGGCCCGGTATCGAGGTCATGCTGGACGTCCTGGGCTTCGCGCCGGCGCTGGCGCGGGCCTCGCTGGTGATCACGGGCGAGGGTTCGCTGGACGAGCAGACGCTGCACGGGAAGGCCCCGGCGGGGGTCGCGGCGGCTGCGCGGGCTGCGGGCAAGGAGGTCGTGGCGGTCTGCGGCCGCCTGGCCCTGTCGCCAGAGGCGCTGGAGAGGGCGGGCATCGGGCGGGCCTACGCGCTGACGGAGGTGGAGCCGGACGTGGCGCGGTGCATCGCGGAGGCGGGGCCCGTCCTGGAGCGGGTGGCGGAACGGATCGCGCGGGACCACCTGGGCTGAGGCAAGAACTTTCCGCCCCCAGGTGCGCCCCGGGCACCAAGGCGGAGGGCCCCGAACCCAACCCGGGTTCGGGGCCCTCCGCCAAGCGCAGCGCAGCGTCGCGTGCTACGGCAACTGAGCCGCCCGCGCCTCCCGGCGGTTGTCGCGGAAGTTGTTCACCCGGCGTGCCGTGGCGAACAGCGGGATCACCGCGCCCATGACCAGCTGGAGCGCGCAGCCCGTCTGCAGCAGCAGCTGACCGCTCGGCGCGTCGAAGGCCCACGCCGCCAGCAGACCCATCGACAGGACGATCCACGACAGCATCGCCACCGCGAGCCGGCCCCGCGGCTTCGGGTACTCCACCCGGCTCACCATCAGCCACGCCGTACCCAGGATCGCCAGCAGCGTGGCGAAGAACGGCAGCTCCAGCAGGACGATCGAGACGACCGTCAGCGCGCCGAACGGCGACGGCATCCCCTGGAACATGCCGTCCTTCATCGTCACGCACGAGAAGCGCGCAAGGCGAAGCACCACCGCCAGCAGCACCACGATCGCGCCGACCGCCGCCACCCTCTGGTGCGCGTCGTCCGCCACCATGCCGTAGACCAGCACGAAGTACGCCGGCGCCAGGCCGAAGCTGATCAGGTCCGAGAGGTTGTCCAGCTCGGCGCCCATCGGCGACGACCGCAGCTTCCTCGCCACCAAGCCGTCGAACAGGTCGAAGACCGCCGCGCACAGCATCAGGATGACCGCCGTGGCCGCGCTGTGCCGAGCCATGCCCGCCGACTCGTCGTTGCCCGTCAGGTGCGGGATGAGAATCCCGGTGGTGGTGAAGTACACCGCCATGAAGCCGCACGTGGCGTTGCCGAGGGTGAGCGTGTCCGCTATTGAGAGGCGGAGCGAGAGGGGCATCTCCTCCTCGTCGTCCACCCCGTCGGCCTCCGGCACCCAGCCGGACTGGGTCTCGGGATCAATCACGGTCAAGGCGCGTCACCCCAGCCACGGTCTTCTGGCCGACCTCCACCGCGATCTCGACACCCTCGGGGAGGTAGATGTCGACACGCGAGCCGAAGCGGATCAGGCCGATGCGGTCGCCCTGCTCCACCTTCGTGCCCCGCGGGATGTACGGGACGATGCGGCGCGCGACCGCGCCGGCGATCTGGACCATCTCGATGTCGCCGAGCTCGGTGTCGAAGTGCCAGACGACACGCTCGTTGTTCTCGCTCTCCTTGTTGAAAGCGGGAACGAAGCCGCCCGGGATGTGCTCGACCGACGTGACCGTGCCGGCCAGCGGCGCACGGTTGACGTGGACGTTCAGCGGGCTCATGAAGATCGCGACGCGGGTGCGGCCGTCCTTCCACGGCATGATGCTCTGCACCACACCGTCGGCGGGCGAGATGACCCGGCCCTGGGTGATCTCGCGCTCCGGGTCGCGGAAGAACCACAGCATGCCCGCCGCGAGTGCGGTGGCGGGCACGGCCACGGCCTTCGCGGCGCCGGAGCGGCGCGCGCGAGCCAGGCTGAGGGCTGCGGTGGCAACGGTCGGGAGAAGCCACGGCGATGCTCCGCGCGCGAGGCGGACCCGGCCGCGTGGTGCAGAGGTTTGGCTGTGGGGCATGGATGACCTTCGTAGCGGGTGATGCCGCGCTTCAAGGGGGGACGGCGGCTTTCCGGCCGATCGTACCGGTCACGGACCACAACTGGGCAAGCCAGAAGGCCGAGTCGGCGGCCGAAGAGTGTTGACGGGGTGTGATCTTCTTCGCGAAGAAAACACCCCGTATCGGCATATCTAACCCTGGAGTCGATACTCTTCGAGCAGGCGGCGACCGATGATCATTTTCTGGATTTCGGCGGTACCTTCACCGATCAGCAGCATCGGGGCCTCACGGTAGAGGCGCTCGATCTCGTACTCCTTGGAGAAGCCGTAGCCGCCGTGGATCCGGAAGGCGTCCTCCACGACCTCTTTGCAGTACTCGGAGGCGAGGTACTTCGCCATCCCTGCCTCGAGGTCGTTTCGTTCTCCGGAGTCCTTTTTGCGTGCTGCGTTCACCATCATGGCATGCGCCGCCTCGACCTTGGTGGCCATTTCCGCCAGTTTGAACTGGATGGCCTGGTGCTGGGCGATCGGCTTGCCGAAGGTGTGTCGCTGCTGCGCGTACGACACGCCGAGCTCGAAGGCACGCTGAGCGACCCCGCAACCACGCGCCGCGACGTTCACCCGGCCGACCTCGACGCCGTCCATCATCTGGTAGAAGCCCCGGCCGGTGACCCCGCCGAGCACCCGATTGGCCGGAACGCGCAGGCCGTCCATGATGAGCTCGGTCGTGTCGACCCCCTTGTAGCCCATCTTGTCGATCTTCCCGGGGATGGTGAGGCCGGGGCGGACCTCGCCGAAGCCGGGCTCCTTCTCCACCAGGAAGGTCGTCATCGACTTGTGGGGCGCGGTGCCCTCGGGGTGTCCTTCGTCACTCTTGACGAGTACGGCGACGAGCGAGGACGTGCCGCCGTTCGTCAGCCACATCTTCTGGCCGGTCAGGACGTACTCGTCGCCGTCCTTGACCGCCTTCGACGTGATCGCCGACACATCGGAGCCGAGTCCCGGCTCCGACATCGAGAAGGCGCCCCGGATCTCGCCGAGCGCCATCTTCGGCAGGAAGTAGTCCTTCTGCTCCTGCGTGCCGTGCTGCTTGAGCATGTACGCCACGATGAAGTGCGTGTTGATGATGCCGGAGACCGACATCCAGCCGCGGGCGATCTCCTCCACGCACAGCGCGTAGGTCAGCAGCGACTCGCCCAGGCCCCCGTACTCCTCGGGGATCATCAGACCGAACAGGCCGAGCTCCTTGAGCCCGTCGACGATCTGCTGCGGGTACTCGTCGCGGTGCTCCAGCTCGGTCGCGACCGGGATGATCTCTTTGTCGACAAAGTCCCGGACGGTGGAGATGATCTCCTGCTGGATGTCCGTCAGACCTGCGGTCTGGGCGAGTCGGGCCATGGCCTACTTCTCCTGCTCACGCTTTGAAATGTCCAGTAGTTCCGGGCGGCCCGGCTGCTCGCCGCCGCGCTCCTTGATGTACGTCTCGGTGGGCACCATCACCTTGCGGCGGAACACGCACACGAGCGTGCCGTCCTGCTTGTAGCCCTTGGTCTCGACGTGGACGATGCCGCGGTCGTTCTTCGACTTCGAGGGCCACTTGTCGAGCACGGTCGTCTCGCCGTAGATCGTGTCGCCGTGGAAGGTCGGCGCCACGTGCTTGAGCGACTCGATCTCCAGGTTGGCGATCGCCTTGCCGGAGATGTCCGGGACGGACATGCCGAGCAGCAGCGAGTAGATGTAGTTGCCCACGACGACGTTCCTGCCGAAGTCCGTCGTCTTCTCCGCATAGTTCGTGTCCATGTGGAGCGGGTGATGGTTCATGGTGAGGAGACAGAACAGGTGGTCGTCGTACTCGGTGACCGTCTTGCCCGGCCAGTGCTTGTACGTCGCCCCGACCTCGAACTCCTCGTAGGTCCGTCCGAACTGCATGCGCTCACGCCTCCGGGATCTCGAACTTGCTGGTGCGCTGCATGCCGGCGGCGCGGCCCTTGCCCGCGACGACCAGTGCCATCTTGCGGCTGGCCTCGTCGATCATCTCGTCGCCGAGCATCGCGGAGCCCTTCTTGCCGCCCGCCTCCGACGTGTAGTACTCGTACGCGTCCAGGATCAGCTCGGCGTGGTCGTAGTCCTCCTGGGACGGCGAGAACACCTCGTTGGCGGCGTCGACCTGACCCGGGTGGAGCACCCACTTGCCGTCGAAGCCGAGCGCGGCGGCGCGGCCGGCCACCTCGCGGAAGCCGTCGACGTTGCGGATCTGGAGGTAGGGGCCGTCGATCGCCTGGAGGTTGTTGGCGCGGGCGGCCATCAGGATCTTCATCAGGATGTAGTGGTAGGCGTCCGCCGGGTAGCCGGGCGGCTGCTCGCCCACGACCAGCGACTTCATGTTGATCGACGCCATGAAGTCGGCCGGGCCGAAGATGATTGTCTCGATACGCGGGGACGCCTGCGCGATCGCGTTGACGTTGTTGAGGCCCTGGGCGTTCTCGATCTGCGCCTCGATGCCGATGCGGCCGACCTCGAAGCCCATGGTCTTCTCGATCTGGGTGAGCAGCAGGTCCAGGGCGACGACCTGCTCGGCGTTCTGCACCTTCGGCAGCATGATGCAGTCGAGGTTGGGGCCCGCGCCCTCGACCACCGTCACGACGTCCCGGTACGTCCACTCCGTCGTCCAGTCGTTGACCCGGACCACCCTGGTCTTGCCCGTCCAGTCGCCCTCGTTGAGGAACTTGACGATGGTGTGCCGCGCCTCCGGCTTGGCGAGCGGCGCGCACGCGTCCTCCAGGTCCAGGAAGACCTGGTCGGCGGGGAGGCCCTGCGCCTTCTCCAGGAAGCGGGGGTTCGAGCCCGGTACGGCCAGGCAGGAGCGCCGCGGGCGGAGGCGGTTGACATCAGGAAGGGGCGCGGCGGAGCCGCTCGTTGCAAGGGTGGTGGTGGGCGACGGGCGGGCGGTCATGCGGGGACCTCCAGGGGGTCGAGCTTGTTCGCTTTGCGGATCTCGTCGACGATACGGCCGATGATCCCGGTGATGTCGAAGTCCTTCGGGGTGAAGACCGCGGCCACTCCAGCGGCCCTGAGCTGCTCGGCGTCGCCGTTCGGGATGATCCCGCCGGCGATCACCGGGATGTCGGCCGCGCCGGCCTCGCGCAGCCGCTCCAGCACGTCCGGCACCAGTTGGGCGTGCGAACCGGAGAGGATGGACAGCCCGACCGCGTGCACGTCCTCGGCGAGGGCCGCGTCCACGATCTGCTCGGGGGTGAGCCGGATGCCCTGGTAGACCACCTCGAACCCGGCGTCACGGGCCCGCACCGCGATCTGCTCGGCGCCGTTGGAGTGCCCGTCCAGGCCCGGCTTGCCCACCAGGAAGCGGAGCTTGCCGACGCCCAGGTCGCGGGCGGTGGCGTCCACCCTGCGGCGGACCTCCGCCAGCTTGGTGCCGTCCTCGGCGGCCACCGCGACGGGCGCGGACGACACGCCGGTGGGGGCGCGGAACTCGCCGAACACCTCGCGCAGGGCCCCGGCCCACTCGCCGGTCGTGACCCCGGCGCGGGCGCACTCCAGGGTGGCCTCCATGAGGTTCTCGGTGCCCTTCGCGGCCTCCTTCAGACGCTCCAGCGCCTTGCAGGGGCGCGGGTGGTTGAACGGCGGCTGGTAGCGGGTGTCGCGCCAGCGCTGGAGGGACTCGATGACACGGGCCTCCACCGCCGGGTCGACCGTCTGGATCGCGGTGTCCAGGTCGGCGGTCAGCGGGTTCGGCTCGGTGCCCTCGAATATGTTGACGCCGACGATCTTCTCCTGACCCGATTCGATACGGGCCCGGCGTGCCGCGTGCGAGGCGACCAGCTGCGACTTGAGGTAGCCGGACTCGACGGCGGCCATCGCGCCGCCCATCTCCTGGATGTGGTCGATCTCGGCGAGCGCCGCCTCGACCAGCTCGTCCACCTTGCTCTCGATCACCTTCGAGCCTTCGAAGATGTCGTCGTACTCCAGCAGGTCGCTCTCGTACGCCAGCACCTGCTGGATGCGCAGCGACCACTGCTGGTCCCAGGGGCGGGGCAGGCCCAGCGCCTCGTTCCAGGCCGGAAGCTGTACGGCACGCGCGCGTGCGTCCTTGGACAGGGTGACGGCCAGCATCTCCAGGACGATCCGCTGGACGTTGTTCTCCGGCTGTGCCTCGGTCAGACCGAGCGAGTTGACCTGGACGCCGTAGCGGAAGCGGCGGTGCTTGGGGTCCTCGATGCCGTACCGCTCGCGCGTGATCCTGTCCCAGATGCGGCCGAACGCCCGCATCTTGCACATCTCCTCGACGAAGCGGACACCCGCGTTCACGAAGAAGGAGATACGGCCGACGACATCGCCCATGCGCTCCTGCGGCACCTGGCCGCTGTCGCGGACGGCGTCCAGCACGGCGATCGCGGTGGACATCGCGTACGCGATCTCCTGCACCGGCGTGGCGCCCGCCTCCTGCAGGTGGTAGCTGCAGATGTTGATCGGGTTCCACTTCGGGATGTGGGAGACCGTGTACGCGATCATGTCCGTCGTCAGGCGGAGGGACGGGCCCGGCGGGAAGACGTGCGTCCCGCGGGACAGGTACTCCTTGACGATGTCGTTCTGGGTCGTCCCCTGGAGCTTGGTGATGTCCGCGCCCTGCTCCTCCGCGACGACCTGGTAGAGCGCCAGCAGCCACATGGCCGTGGCGTTGATGGTCATCGAGGTGTTCATCTGCTCCAGGGGGATGTCCTGGAACAGCCGGCGCATGTCACCGAGGTGCGAGACGGGGACCCCGACCCGGCCGACCTCGCCGCGGGCGAGGATGTGGTCGGGGTCGTAGCCGGTCTGCGTCGGCAGGTCGAACGCCACCGACAGACCCGTCTGCCCCTTGGCGAGGTTGCGCCGGTACAGCTCGTTGGACGCCTCGGCCGTGGAGTGACCGGCGTACGTGCGCATGAGCCACGGCCGGTCCTTCTCTCGCCTGCCTTCGGCGGGCTGACGCTCAGTCATCTATGACCTCCGCTCGCCTCAGACGTTCCGGAAGCGGTTGATGGCGTCGATGTGCTTGGCGCGCATCTCGTGGTCGCGCACGCCCAGGCCCTCCTCGGGCGCCAGGCACAGCACGCCGACCTTGCCCTGGTGCACGTTGCGGTGGACGTCGTGGGCGGCCTGACCGGTCTCCTCCAGGGAGTAGACCTTCGACAGCGTCGGGTGGATCTTGCCCTTGGCGATGAGCCGGTTGGCCTCGTACGCCTCACGGTAGTTCGCGAAGTGCGAGCCGACGATCCGCTTCAGTGACATCCACAGGTAGCGGTTGTCGTACTGGTGCATGTAGCCGGAGGTGGAGGCGCAGGTGACGATCGTGCCGCCCTTGCGGGTGACGTACACCGAGGCGCCGAAGGTCTCGCGGCCGGGGTGCTCGAAGACGATGTCGACGTCCTCGCCGCCGGTCAGCTCACGGATGCGCTTGCCGAAGCGCTTCCACTCCTTGGGGTCCTGGTTGTTCTCGTCCTTCCAGAACCGGTAGTCCTCGGCGTTGCGGTCGATGATCAGCTCGGCGCCCATCTTGCGGCAGATCTCCGCCTTCTGCGGCGAGGAGACGACACAGATCGGGGTGGCGCCGCCCGCGAGGGCGAACTGCGTGGCGTACGAGCCGAGGCCGCCGCTCGCGCCCCAGATCAGGACGTTGTCGCCCTGCTTCATCTGGGCGCCGTTGCGGGAGACGAGCTGCCGGTACGCGGTGGAGTTGACCAGGCCGGGGGCCGCGGCCTCCTCCCAGCTCAGGTGGTCCGGCTTCGGCATCAGCTGGTTGGACTTGACAAGTGCGATCTCTGCCAGGCCGCCGAAGTTGGTCTCGAAGCCCCAGATGCGCTGCTCGGGGTCGAGCATGGTGTCGTCGTGACCGTCGGGCGACTCCAGCTCGACGCTGAGGCAGTGCGCGACGACCTCGTCACCGGGCTTCCAGGCGTTCACGCCGGGGCCGGTGCGCAGGACGACGCCCGCGAGGTCGGAGCCGATGATGTGGTACGGCAGGTCGTGCCGCTTGGTCAGCGGCGAGAGCTTGCCGTAGCGCTCGAGGAAGCCGAACGTCGACAGGGGCTCGAAGATCGAGGTCCACACCGAGTTGTAGTTGACCGAGGAGGCCATGACGGCCACCAGGGCCTCGCCCGGGCCGAGCTCGGGCAGCGGGACCTCGTCCACGTGCAGTGACTTGCGGGGGTCCTTGTCGCGGGTGGGCATGCCCGCGAACATCTCCGTCTCGTCCTTGTGCACGGTGACCGCGCGGTAGGACTCGGGGAGGGGGAGGGCGGCGAAGTCGGCGGACGTGGCGGTCCCCGACTGAATGGCGTCCAGGATGTCCTTCACGGTGGTGCCTCCGGCGAATGGCGTCTTGAGGGGAGACGCTGAGGGTTACGTCGGTAGTGCTGCTGGTGAGAGGGGTGCCGTCGGTTCGGCGAAGGTGGTGCTGGGCAGCGCTTTGTGGCGCGGAAGTTGCCTGTGACGCAGGCGTCCGGGCGCGCTCGCCGAAGGGCTTGCGGGGACAGCCGACGTACGAAAGGTCTCTGCACGCCGGCCGCCCGGACACCATCACCGTATGGCACCCCGTGTCACCCCGCAAGGCACTGGGTGCCAGAAAGTCCACTCAGATGAAATCTTTACGTAACAAATGAGCGATGATCGATCATAGCTACTGCCGAGTAGGCCGCGGATCGGCCGGGGGCCGGCTGGGACCGCCGGGAGCAGGAGTGAATGGGCTCGCGCCCGATGACCCGGACGGGCTACCGCTGGTCGGCCCGGTGGCCGGCTTTCCGCGGGTGGTGCTCGCCACCGGGCACAACGTGCTGGGACTGATGCCGGGCCCGGCGACGGGGCGCCTGGTGGCGCAGGTGGAGACCGGGGGAGCGGAGCCGGAACCGGCGGCGCGCCTCGCTCCGAGCCGTCCCCTGCGCCGCGGCCGGCCCACGGACCGAGCCGGGGTTACGAACGCTCCTTGAGCGCCTGCTCGATGGTGCGCATGACCTCGTCCAGGGGTGCGTCCGTCCTGGCCACCGTGACCAGCACCTCCCCGTGCGTGGTCGCGGTGGCCTTCGCTGTCCGCGGCGCGGTGCCCCGCCCGGCCCCGATCCCCGTGCCGAACGTCTTGCGGACGATCGCGAAGGCGTGGTCCAGCTGCGCCTCCACGTCTCCCTGGCCGCCCGCCCGCAGCCAGCGCCGCAGTACGTGGTTGTGCGCGGTGACGACCGCGGAGGCGGCGACCTCGGCGAGCAGCGGGTCGTCGTTCGCGTCGTCGTCGTGCGCGTGCTCGTCGAAGTGGCCGAGGAGGTAGCGGGTGAAGAGGCGCTCGTAGCGGGCGACCGAGGCGATCTCCGCCTCGCGCAGCGTCGGCACCTCGCGGGTGAGCTTGTAGCGCTGCACGGAGATCTCCGGCCGGGCCGCGTACATCTTCATGACTTCCTTGATGCCGCGGCACACCGTGTCGAGCGGATGCTCGTGCGCGGGTGCGGCGTTGAGCACCGCCTCCGCCCGGATCAGAGTGTCGTCGTGGTCCGGGAAGATCGCCTCTTCCTTGGAGCGGAAGTGGCGGAAGAAGGTGCGGCGGGCGACCCCCGCGGCTGCCGCGATCTCGTCGACGGTGGTCGCTTCGTACCCTTTGGTGGCGAACAGCTCCATCGCCGCGGCCGCCAGTTCCCGGCGCATCTTCAGCCGCTGGGCGGCGGCGCGAGAGCCTGCGGCGCTCTCCGGCGCGTCGGGCGTAGCTGGTGTACGTGAGGACTTGGCGGGCTGGGGCATGACCCGAACGTACTGCATCTGTGCAGGATGGTGCGCATGTCCCGGGTTCCCCCCGCCCCGCGCGGGCGGGGGGTGACCGGCCGGGTCGAGCAGTCCGCCCCAGTCGGCGCCGCCGTGGAGCCGGTCGCCGCGCCGGTCAGCGCTTGGCATATTCGCGGAAGCCGCGGCCGGTCTTGCGGCCGAGGCAGCCCGCGGCCACCAGGTGTTCCAGAAGCGGCGCGGGGGCCAGGCCGGGGTCGCGGAACTCCCGGTGCAGCACCTTCTCGATGGCGAGCGAGACGTCGAGTCCGACCACGTCGAGCAGTTCGAACGGACCCATCGGGTAGCCGCCGCCCAGCTTCATCGCCGCATCGATGTCGTCCAGGGACGCATAGTGCTCCTGCACCATCTTCACGGCGTTGTTCAGATACGGGAACAGCAGCGCGTTGACGATGAATCCGGCGCGGTCGCCGCAGTCGACGGGGTGCTTTCTGATCGAGCCGCACAGTGCGCGCACCGTCGCGTGCACGTCGTCCGCCGTCAGCACCGTGCGGACCACCTCGACCAGCTTCATGGCCGGCGCCGGGTTGAAGAAGTGCATGCCGATCACGTCCTGCGGGCGCGAGGTGGCGCGGGCACAGGCGACGACGGGCAGCGAGGAGGTGGTGGTGGCGAGGATCGCGCCGGGCTTGCAGACCTTGTCGAACGTGGCGAACAGCTGCCGCTTGACCTCCAGGTCCTCGGCGACGGCCTCCAGGGCCAGGTCGACGTCCGCGAAGTCGTCGTAGGAGCCCGCCGGCCGGATCCGGTCCAGCGTCTGCGCGGCCGCCTCCGTGGTCATCCGGCCCTTGTCGACCGAGCGGGCCAGCGACTTGCCGATGCGGGCCTTGGCGGCCTGGGCCTTCTCCTCGGTGCGGGCCGCGAGCACGACCTCGTACCCGGCCTTGGCGAAGACCTCGGCGATCCCGGACGCCATCGTGCCCGAGCCCGCGACACCGACCGAGCGGACCGTGCGACCCGGGACGAGGGCGTCGCCCTCCAGCGGGGTCAGCGCGTCGCGAACGACGACCGGGCTGCCTGGCGCCTCGTAGGTGTAGAAGCCGCGCCCCGCCTTGCGGCCGGTCAGGCCCGCCTCACTGAGCTGCTTGAGGATCGGCGCGGGAGCGTGCAGACGGTCGTGGGAGGCGGCGTACATGGCCTCCAGGACCGTGCGGGCCGTGTCGATGCCGATCAGGTCGAGCAGGGCGAGCGGCCCCATGGGCAGACCGCAGCCCAGTTTCATCGCGGCGTCGATGTCCTCGCGCGAGGCGTACCTCGACTCGTACATCGCGGCGGCCTGGTTCAGGTAGCCGAACAGCAGTCCGTCGGCGACGAAACCGGGCCGGTCGCCCACCGCGACGGGCTCCTTGCCGAGATCGAGGGCGAGGTTGGTGACCGCGGTGACGACCGCGGGCGCGGTCAGCACGGACGAGACGATCTCCACCAGCCGCATCGCCGGGGCCGGGTTGAAGAAGTGCAGCCCGATAACGCGCTCGGGGCGGGCCGAGTCGGCGGCGAGCCGGGTCACCGAGAGGGCGTTGGTGCCGGTGGCGAGGATGGTGTCCGGGCGCACGATGTCGTCGAGGGCGCGGAAGACCTGCTGCTTGATCTCGTACGACTCCGGGACCACCTCGATCACCAGGTCGGCGTCGGCGGCGGCCCGCAGGTCGGTGAAGGTGCGGAAGCGGGCTAGGGCGTCCTCGCGTTCCCGCTCGGTCATGCGGCCGCGGCTGACGGCGCGGGCGGTGGCGGTCTCCAGGGTGGCGACGGCCTTCGAGGCGGCGGCCTCGCTGATGTCGATGCCGACGACCTCGCGGCCGGCCCGGGTGAGCACCTCGGCGATGCCGGTGCCCATGGTGCCGAGGCCGACGACGGCAACGGTCTTGAGCGGGGACAGGGGGGTGTCGGAGAAGGGAGTGGCCATCGCGGGACTCCAGGAAATGAGGGTGACGACTGAGGGAGCGCGCCTGGGTGCGCCGAGGGCGCACCACAGGGCGATTGAGTGCGGGTGCTTGCCGGGCTGACGAGCGCACACGCCCGGAGCCGTGTCACGGACGTGCACACGCCCGGAACGGCGATACCGACCGGCCCTGTCCCGGAGCCGAGTCGTACTGCGGTACACGATGTACCGAACCGACCAGCACTCACGACGGCTGCGTCACCGGGCCGCCGCGAGTCTCGCGAGTGGGTAACTCGCTCGTCTGAGCTTAACCCGTGGGTAACGAGCGCGCCAGCCCTCGGGTTTGTGATCTGGGTCCCGCCGCACCGGCCGCGCGCCTAGGCTCGGGAGCATGGACGAAGCGTTGCGATCACTCACGGAGCGTGTGCGGGCCGAGAGCGGCGGGTCCCCGGTCCATGAGCGGCTGGCAGCCACCGGTGATCTTGAGGAGCTCGCCGCCGTGCTGACCGAGCCGGGGCAGCCGCTGTGGGCCCGGGAACTGGCCGCGTTCCGGCTCGGCGTCGCGGGCGACCGGCGGTCCTTCGAGACGCTCGTCCTGCTGCTCAACCACCGCGACCCGCAGCGCTGTGCGTCGGCCGCCCACGCCCTGGCCCGGCTCGGCGACCCGCGCACCGCCCGTGCGGCGGCCGCCCTCGCCACCAACGAGCTCCGCGTCGCCTACGCCCTCCACCCCGTACGCCTGCTCGTCGAACTGCGCGCCCCCGAGGCCGTGCCCGCGCTGATCACCACGTTGCAGCGCCGGCTCCACCCGCACGATCCCTACCGCAAGGTGGCGCTCGCCTGCGTGGAAGGGCTGGGCGCGCTCGGCGACCCCCGTGCCAGGCCCGTCCTGAACGAGGCCCTCGCCCACCCGGCCCTGGCTCAGGCGGCGGTCCACGCACTGGCCCGCATCCCCGGCGAGCGGTGACCACCGCCGTGGGATCACCGAGCCATGGATCAACCCGGCACGATCGCGTACGCCTCGATCTCCATCAGGAACTCCGGGCGCACCAGGGCCGCCACCTGCACCGCTGACGACGCGGGCAATCGGTCGTCGGGTATGTGCGCGGCTCGGGCCTCGCGGATCGCGGGCATGTATGCCATGTCTGTGACGAAATACGTGAGTTTGGCGACGTCGTCGAAGGTGGCTCCGGCGGCCGCCAGGCAGCGGCGCAGGTTCTCGAACACCTGTCGGGCCTGGGCCGCCGGATCACCCTCGCCGACCGGCGCGCCGTCCTCGTCCAGGGCGAGTTGGCCGGAGATCGCGACGAAGCGGCCGGTGCCCATGACGACGTGGGAGTAAGGGGCGGCGGGGGCGACCCCGTCGGGGGCGGGAATCCTGGTCAGCTCGCTCATGGGTCTCATGGTGGACCACGGGTCTGACAGTGACCTTCCACGCCCCCGACGGGCGCCGTCGCCCGGCCGCTCAGCCGTGGAAGCCCAGCAGCCCGTGCAGTGTCGAACCGTGCCCCGCACCGGACGCCTCCGGGGACGAGGGCTTGCCGGTCAGCGGTTTGGGGTCGGGGAGCCTCTGGCACACCGCGTCGATGTCGCCGACGCCGCGCGGCACCGTACCGTCGGCGAGGTAAGCCGCCAGATGTCTGTCCAGGCAGGCGTTCCCGCTCAGGGTGACGCCGTGGTTGCCGCCGCCCTGTTCGACCACCAGGCGGGAGCCGCGCAGCAGGTGATGCATCGTCAGCCCGCCCTGGTACGGCGTCGCGGCGTCGTCGGTCGCCTGGAACAGCAGCACCGGCGGCAGCGCGTCGTTGGACACGTCCACCGGCCGCAGCGATTCCGTCGGCCAGAACACGCACGGCGCGTTGTACCAGGCGTTGCTCCAGGTCATGAACGGCGCCTTGGCGTGCACCGCCCATGTGTCCGCGCGCCACCGCGCCCAGTCGCGCGGCCAGGAGGTGTCACGGCACTGCACCGCGGCATAGACGGAGTAGTTGTTTTCCCCCAGGGCGTCGACCGCGCCGTAGCGTTTGTACGCCTCGACCAGCGGACGGGGGTCCTTGTCGTTCACATAGGCCGCGAACGCCTCGGCGAGGCGCGGCCAGTAGCCGTCGTAGTAGCCGCCCGGCATGAAGGTGTCCTCCAACTCCGAGGCGCCCACCTTCTCCTCGGCCGGATTCATGGCCAGCGCCGCCCGCATCCCCTTCCACCTGACCTCGACGGCGGCCGGATCGGTGCCGAGCTCGTACACCGCATCGTGTCGCGCCACCCACGCCAGGAACGCCCGGTGACGGTCATTGAAGGCGTAGTCCTGCCGGATGTTGTTCTCGTACCACACCCCCTCGGGGTCGACAATGGAGTCGAGCACCAGACGGCGCACCCGCTGGGGGAAGAGCTTCGCGTAGACGGCGCCCAGGTAGGTTCCGTACGAATAGCCGAAGTAGCTGATTTTCTCGGCTCCCAGAGCCTGCCGGATCGCGTCCAGGTCGCGCGCGGTGCTCACCGTGTCGATGTACGGCAGCACGTCCGCGTACTTGGTGGCGCACGCCCGGGCGAAGGAGGCGACGCGGGCCAGGTTCGCCTTCTCCCGGGAAGGGGTGAGGGGAATCGTGTTCGGGCGGACCGGGGTGAAGTAGCCGGGTGCGCAGTTCAGGGCGGGCTTGCTCTTTCCCACGCCCCGCGGGTCGAAGCCGATGACGTCGTACTGCGCCGCCACCGCCTTGGGCAGCGAGGAGGCGACGTATCCGGCGAGGGCCAGACCGCTGCCTCCGGGCCCGCCGGGGTTGACCAGAAGCGGTCCCTGATACGTCTTCGCGGTGTGCGGAACGCGGGACAGGGCCAGCGTGATCTGCTGTCCGCGCGGGTCGGCGTGGTCCAGCGGCACCG
Source organism: Streptomyces sp. NPDC107546 (assembly GCF_055639175.1). Taxonomy (NCBI): domain Bacteria; kingdom Bacillati; phylum Actinomycetota; class Actinomycetes; order Kitasatosporales; family Streptomycetaceae; genus Streptomyces; species Streptomyces sp. NPDC107546. Next base: position 17,867 of record NZ_JBVKBA010000009.1, read on the forward strand.
TGACGGTCGCGCACTGGAGCGTCGGATACTTGGTGGTGCCGCACTTCTTCCAGGTGAGGTGCACCGCCGGTGCGATGTCCGTGGTGCGCGGTGTGCTCGCGCCGGCCGGGACCGCGGTGAGCATCCCGGCCACCACCAGGGCGGCGCCGCACAGCACGGCTGCGCGGTGTGTCATGTCGGACCTCCCAGGACGGAGGGGTTCGGACCGCGAGTGCCGGGTCCTTGCCGCATCGTCCCGGAATGACCGTCCCGAAGAGCGCTGTTCAGGTAGTGGTTGACCCGATTGGGCCGCGCAAGCCGCTCGTATGCGCGTCGATCAGCAGAGCGAGAGCCGCTTCGGACCGGTCGCCGTGGGGTCCGCCGCCACGGGCTCGGGCCGACCGGCGGCTCGCCCCGCCGCCAAGCGCTCCGCTGCCCGAGCTGTGACGGTTCCGCCCGCCAACAGGGCGCCCGTCGCCGCCGGTAAGGACAGTGGCGGCTCAGCGCGCCTCGCCTATGCTCTATGCGTTTTGCATCTTTGGCATGCTCCAGACGACCATGCCCCGGTTCGCTTCATGGAAGGTGCGCGTGGCGCTCATACGCAGATTCGGACAACTGGCCATGGTCGCGGCCGCTGCCGCCCTGTTCGCCGGGCTGACGGGACAGCCGGCGACGGCGGCGGACACACCCACGGTGACGCAGCTGACGCTCAGCGGCGACCAGTTCAAGATGACGGACACCAGTTATGTCGCCGCGACGAACAACCTCTACAACAACTACCTGACGGACCACGCCGGCCTGACGGACGTCATCACCACGAACTACACCACGAACTCGTCGGGCGCCACCGACTCCTGGCTGAACCTGCGCTCGATGCGCACCTGCTCGGGCAACGAGACCAAGGCGCTGCCACCGGTGACCACCAAGGTCGCCTGGTGCTGGTCGTCGGCGCACGGCGACGACACCACCCAGCACTGGTACCCGCAGGGTCTGAGCACCACCGGCACGGCCGACGGCAGCGACGGCGCGGTGCAGGGAGACCACGTCGCCGCGGTCTCCTGGCACTACGAGACGCTGTCCGGGGAGACCTCCAGCGGCTGCAAGACGGACAACCTGCTGAAGCTCAGCTTCATCGACCGCGACACCGGCAAGTACCGCCACGTGCTGCTCGCCGAGCCGACCAGCACCTCGTCGAGCGCGTCGAACTTCAAGTTCGTCACGGGCCACGGCGGTGGCATCGTCTGGTACGCCAACTACATCTACGTCACGGACACCGCGCACGGCATCCGGGTGTTCGACATCAACAAGCTCGCCAAGGTCGACGACTACGGCTCCGGCGTCGACACCTACGGCATCAGCGGCGGCCGCTCCAGCGCCTGCGGCTACCCGTACGTGCTGCCCGAGGTGCACTACTACCAGCAGTCGGGCACACCCACCGCGTGCGACTTCGACGCGAACGCCGGCAGCCTCGACCCCGACCACCTCTGCTACTCCTGGCTCTCCCTCGACAAGACCGGCGGCAGCCCGTACAAGCTGGTCACCGGCGAGTGGTACGGCGGGGTCGACGGCGGTCGCGTGGTGCGCTACCAGCTCAACCCGGCGAGCTCCCCGACCTACCCCGGGCTCCTCAACATGTCCGGCGGCAAGACCGTCATCCAGGACGCCTACGCCGCCTCCCGCTACCGGGGACTGCAGGGCGGCATGACCTGGACCGACGACCAGGGCGTGTTGAACTTCGCCTTCCACAAGGGCTGCGGCACCCAGCCCGGCGTGTACTCCCACACGTGGATCGGCGACACCAGAGCCGGGACGACCTGCGCGGCCGGCGGCAACTGGGCGGCCGGGCCGCCGCAGGCCCTGAGCTACTGGCCGAAGCTCGATGCGACCCAGGTCGACGAGCTGTGGGGGCTGACCGAGGGCATCTGCTTCAGCCCGAGCGACCCGCGGTACGACGAGCACACGCCGACGAGCACGCTGGACGCCTGCTCCGGCTACAACGGCTCGACGACCTCGTCCCTGCGCACCGTCTTCGCCGTCGGCTTCACCGACCCGGCGGTACAGGGCCTGCACTGACCCGACGCACGTCGGACGGGGCCCGGTCCCGGCGCCACGCGGCGCCGGACCCGGGCCCCGAAAAGCTCGCCGGACCGGTATGGAATCAAGAGGCGCTCGTATGCGCGCCGATCACAGGAGCGAGAGCTGCGTCGGTCCGCTCACCGTGGGCTGCGCCGCGACCGGTTCGGGCTCGGGCCGGAGGATCCTGCGCGGCATCCCGGGGCGCGTCGGGCCGATGCCGTACTCCTGGGCCAGTTCGTGCACCTGGCCGGTGATCCGGCGCTGGTACCACTTCGGGGCGTAGGCGCCGTCCGCGTACAGCCGTTCGTAACGGCGTACGAGGTACGGATGCCGGCGCTCCAGCCAGGCCATGAACCATTCGCGCGCGCCCGGGCGCAGATGCAGCACCAGCGGGGTCACCGAGGTCGCCCCGGAGGCGGCGATCGCCCGCACGGTGGCGCGGAGTTGGGCCGGGTGATCGCTCAGGAAGGGGATCACGGGGGCCATCAGGACACCGCAGCCGATGCCGTGCTCGCCGAGCGTGCGCACGACGTCCAGCCGGCGCTCCGGGGCCGGGGTTCCCGGTTCGACGGTGCGCCACAGCTCCTGGTCGGTGAAGCCGACGGAGACGGAGATGCCGACGTCGGTGACCTCGGCGGCCTGTTTCAGCAGGTCGAGGTCGCGCAGGATCAGGGTGCCCTTGGTGAGGATCGAGAAGGGGTTCGCGTGGTCGCGCAGCGCCGCGATGATGCCCGGCATCAGCCGGTAGCGGCCCTCGGCCCGCTGGTAGCAGTCGACGTTGGTGCCCATCGCGATGTGCTCGCCGTGCCAGCGGGGGGAGCCGAGGTGGGCGCGCAGCAGTTCGGGTGCGTTGACCTTCACCACGATCTGGGTGTCGAAGCCGAGCCCCGTGTCGAGGTCGAGGTAGGTGTGCGTCTTGCGGGCGAAGCAGTACACGCACGCGTGCGTGCAGCCCCGGTAGGGGTTGACCGTCCACTCGAAAGGCATGCGTGAGGCGCCCGGCACCCGGTTCACGATCGAACGGGCCCGGACCTCGTGGAAGGTGATGCCGCGGAACTCCGGGGTGTCGAAGGTGCGGGTGGTCACCGCGTCCGCGTCGAACAGCGCGGCGCCCCGGGCCGCGGCGGGGTTCTCGGCCAGATGATCCCAGCGCATGGGCGCCTCCTCGGTAGCACTGCGCCACAGAATAGAACACACGTTCCCTTGATCGCGAGGCAGATTCGGTCGGGAGTTCGAATCGAGGGGAGGTCGATCCCGACCTGCGGCTTTCCGGTGCAGGCTGTCGCGCGTCGGCGCGTGGGACGTCGGCGCGCCCCTCACCCCCGTGGCTCTGTCTGCGTCATAACAGAGAGATGCAGCAGTCGAGATTGCCGGGAAGCCTCTCCGCGGGCGTACGCCACCTCACCCTGGAAGTCGCGGGTGTCACCCTGTCCTGCCTGCTCGCCGAGGTGCCGGACGGCGAGCCGCGCGCCACCGTGGTCGCCCTGCACGGCGGCGGCATGACGGCGGGCTACTTCGACGGGCAGGCCCACCCCGACCTGTCCCTCCTCACCCTCGGCGCGCGCCTGGGCTTCACGGTGCTCGCGGTGGACCGGCCCGGCTACGGGCTGTCCGCCGGCCGGCTGCCCGAGGGGCAGACCCTCGCCGAGCAGGCCGAGGTGCTTCAGGCTGCCCTGGAGACGTTCGCGGCGCGGTATGCCACCGGAGCGGGCTTCTTCCTGCTGGCGCACTCCTACGGCGGCAAACTCGCCCTCGTGACGGCCGCGCGCGCCGACGGGCTGCTCGCGCTGGACGTCTCCGGCTGCGGGCACCGCTACGGGGTCGAGCCCGCCGAGCTGCTGGAGATCGGGCGCGGCGCGCACCGGGGGCGCAACTGGGGTCCGCTGTGGCTGTATCCGCCGGGGACGTTCCGCTCGATCGGCTCGCTCATCGCTCCCATGCCGGCTCGCGAGACCGCCGAAGTCGCCCACTGGCCTGCGCTGTTCGAGGACCTGGCGCCGCGCGTCCGGATCCCCGTGAGGCTGACCTTCGCCGAGCACGAGGCGTGGTGGCTGCACGGGGAACGGGACCTCGCCGACCTCACCGCGTGCCTCGCCGCGGCGCCGGTGGTGCGCGTCGAACGCCAGCCTGCGGCGGGCCACAACATCAGCCTGGGCTGGGCGGCGCGCGCGTACCACCTGCGCGCGCTCGCGTTCTTCGAGGAGCGCCTGTCGGTGTCCGCAGAGGATGAGCGGCAGTTGACGGCACGGGTGCGGTCGGGAGCCACGCCCCGGGTGTGATGGGATGGCGCACACCCCATCACACGTACAGGAAGAGGAAGGTCATGGCGCAGGTCGAGGCCACTACGGAGCGGACCATCGCGGCGGACGCGGAGACGGTGTTCGACGCGCTCGCCGACTACAGCGGCACCCGCGCGCGGCTGCTGCCCGAGCAGTTCAGCGAGTACGAGGTGCGCGAGGGCGGCGACGGCGAGGGCACCCTCGTGCACTGGAAGCTCCAGGCCACCAGCAAGCGCGTCCGTGACTGCCTCTTGGAGGTCGGCGAGCCGACCGACGGCGAACTCGTCGAGAAGGACCGCAACTCCTCGATGGTCACCACCTGGCGGGTCACCCCGGCCGGCGAGGGCAGGTCCCGGGTCGTCGTGACCACCACCTGGAAGGGCGCCGGCGGCATCGGCGGCTTCTTCGAGCGGACCTTCGCGCCCAAGGGTCTCGCCCGGATCTACGACGCGATCCTCGCGAAGCTCGCCGCCGACGTGGAGAAGTGACGGGGCGTACGGCATCGGGCGCGAGCGGCGGGAGTCGTTCGCGCCGCCATGACTCCCTGTGCGCTCCGGGGGCTCGGGACCGGTGTTCCGCTCCCCGGAGCGCGCGCCGTCAGTCGACGGGCTGATTCTCGCGCTCACCGTTTCGAGTGGTTTTCCGCGGGGCGCAGTGGTGCGCTGTAGCGCTCCGACCGGCGCATACCTTCCGCGGCCCGTCTCAGGGGCGACTCGTCGCGCTTGATCCCTGTTGTCGCGCAATGCGAGAAATGTGCGGCGCAGACGCGACGAGGGGAGCGGTACGTGGGCGGGACGACTGCGGTGGACGTGGACGACGAGCGGGCCGTGCTGTCCGTGGTCCCGGACACGCACCGGGAGCCGGCCGGCGTCGAGCCGCCCGAACCGCCCGTGGCGCTCGGCGCCCGCCGGATCCGGCTGGTGTTCGTCGGGCTCATGCTCGCGCTGCTGCTCGCCGCCCTCGACCAGATGATCGTGGCCACCGCGCTCCCCAAGGTCGTCGGCGAGCTGCACGGCCTGGACCGGATGTCCTGGGCGATCACCGCCTACCTGCTGACCTCGACCGTCGGTCTTCCGGTCTACGGCAAGTGCGGTGACCTCTTCGGCCGCAAGGGCGTCTTCCAGTTCGCGATCGGCGTCTTCGTCGTCGGCTCCGCGCTCGCCGGCCGGGCGTCGACCATGGACCAGCTGATCGCCTTCCGCGCGCTCCAGGGCATCGGCGCCGGCGGCCTCATGATCGGTGTGCAGGCGATCATCGCGGACATCGTCCCACCCCGCGAACGCGGCCGCTACATGGGCATCATCGGCGCCGCCTTCGGTCTCGCCTCCGTCGCCGGCCCCCTGCTGGGCGGCTACTTCACGGACCACCTCTCCTGGCGCTGGTGCTTCTACGTCAACGTGCCCTTCGGCCTGGTCACCTTCGCCGTCGTCACGGCCGTGCTGAAGCTGCCGAAGCCCCCCGTCAAGGCCCGCCTCGACGTCCTCGGCACCCTCCTGCTGGCCGCGACGTCGACCTGCCTGGTGCTGCTGACGAGTTGGGGCGGCACCGAGTACGCCTGGGACTCGCAGGTCATCCTGGGGCTCGGCGCGGGCGCGGCCCTCGGATGCGTCCTCTTCCTGGTGGTCGAGCGGTTCGCCGTCGAACCCCTCATCCCGCTGCGGCTGCTGAGGGACCCGGTCTTCAACGTCACCGCACTGGTAGGTCTCGTCATCGGCGTCGCCCTGTTCGGCGCCGCCAGCTATCTGCCCACCTTCCTGCAGATGGTCGACGGGGCGAGCGCCACCGAGTCCGGGCTGCTGATGCTGCCGATGATGGCCGGAATCGTCGGCGCCTCGATCATCAGCGGACAGCTCATCAGCCACACCGGCCGCTACAAGGCCTTCCCGCTCCTCGGCAGCGTCCTCGCCGCGATCGGCATGTGGCTGCTGTCCCGGCTCGACGTGGACACGCCCCGGCTGGAGTACAGCGTCTGGATGGCCGTCCTCGGCGCGGGTATCGGCTTGGTGATGCCGGTGCTGATCCTCGCCGTGCAGAACTCCGTCCGCCCGGCCGACCTCGGCAGCGCGACCAGCGCCAACAACTACTTCCGGCAGATCGGCGGCAGCGTCGGCGCCGCCGTCTTCGGGACCCTGTTCGCCCACCGGCTCTCGGACGCCCTGCGCGAACGCCTCCCGGCGAGCGCGGGCGCCCCTCTGCCCGACCCCGAGTCCATCACGCCGCAACTCGTCCACGCACTGCCGCCGACGCTGCGGAACGCGTACATCGAGGCGTACGCCGAGGCCATGCCGCGGATCTTCCTCTACCTCGTCCCGGTCATCGTCCTCGGCCTGCTCATCGCCTTCTTCCTCAAGGAGAAACCACTGGTGTCCCACAACGCCCCAGCCGACTGCCCGACCGCCGCCCAGGTTCCGCAGGCGCGCGCGCCGTACGCCGCCGGCGTGCCCGTCTGCGGCACGGTCCAGCACCCCGACGGCACCGTCGTCCCCCGCGCGGCGCTCACCCTCATCGACGTCGCGGGCGTGCAGATCGGGCGGGGCGCGAGCGGTGAGGACGGGCGGTACGCGCTGTCCACGCCCGGCCCCGGGTCCTACGTCCTCATCGCCGCGGCCGGCGGCCATCAGCCGCAGGCCGTCTCGGTGACCGTCGGGGAGCGCCCGGTCGAACTGGACGTCGTGCTCGGGGGCGCGGGCCGGCTGGCGGGCAGCGTGGTCACGGCCGACGGCACCCCGGTGCGCGACGCGGCCGTCACGCTCACCAACGTGCACGGAGAGGTGGTCGCGACCACCCGCAGCGGACGCGAGGGAAGCTACGTCATCACCGAGCTGGTGGCCGGTGAGTACACCCTCGCCGCGAGCGCCCCCGCATTCCGCCCGGCCGCGCTCCCGGTCACCGTGCAGGCCTCGCGCGAGACCCGGCAGGACGTCGAACTGGCGGGCGGCGCGGTGCTGCGGGGCACGGTCCGAGCGGGGGACGGACGGCCGGTCGAGGACGCGCGGGTCACGCTGCTGGACGCAGCGGGCAACGTCGTCGACACGCTGACCACCGGGGCCGACGGGACGTACCGCTTCGTTGACCTGTCGTCAGGGGAGTACACGGTGATCGCGGCGGGATACCCGCCGGTGGCCACGGTGCTGCAAGTCGCCGGGGGCGGGCGGACTGAGCGGGACCTGCAGTTGGGGCACGAGGACTGAAGGACTCCCCGGGTCACGCGGGCAGTGGCGGCCTTTCCCGACGGATGAACGTCGAGCAGCAGTTTCGCGGCCACCGTTGCCCCGTCGCTGCGGATCATGTCGGCCACGGCGGTTGCCCGTGCACGGGTCTCGGGAGTCAGGGCCGTCCTGAGCGCGGCCGACAGGGACTCGAAGGTCGGAGTCGGACCGTCGTGGGTCGCGCCGATGCCGAGATCGGCGACGCGGCCGGCCCAGTACGGCTGGTCCGCCATCTTGGGCAAGGGTCTGCGACGGGAAGGACACAGCAAGTCGGGGCTGCCGGCCGGGTCAGCTCAGCCGTGGTGGGACCCAGCCGTGGTGCCTGAGGATCATGCGCACGGTGGTGCGGGAGGGTGTCAGGCGCATCGCCGTGTTGCGCAGGGCGACGGCCAGGGGGTGGGAGAGCTGCTGGCCCATCCTCCCGGCCTGTCGGGCGGCCCGGGCGACGGCCTGACTGCGCGGACGGCGTTCGACGTCGTACCGGGCCAGCGCGGCCCGGACAGTGGGCTCGGCGGCGAGCGCCGCGGCCAGGGTGACCGCGTCCTCCAGGGCCTGGCAGGCACCCTGTCCGAGGTTGGGGGTCATCGCGTGCGCCGCGTCACCGAGCAGTGCGATCCGGCCGACCGTGTACGAGGGGAGCGGCGTGCGGAGTTCGCCCACGTCGTGGTGCAGCACCGCCTCGGATCGGGTCGCCTCGAGGAGGGCGGGTATCGGGTCGTGCCAGTCGTGGAATCGCCGGCGCAGTTCGGCCAGGGGGTCGGCGAACCGGGTTCCGGCGGGAAGGCTGAGGACCGCATGCCACTCGGCCCGCCCGTCCTGGAAGGCGATGTGCCCGAACTCGGCCCCGTGCCCCCAGGTCAGCTCGAAGTCGGTGCGCAGTTCGACTGCCTGCTCGGTGATGGCGCGCAGCACCGTCGAGCCGCTGTGGACCGGGCCGGGGTGGGCGGGAAAGAGACGGCCGCGGACCTTGCTGCCGATGCCGTCGGCCGCCACCACCAGATCGGCGTCCACAACCGTGTCGCCGCAGCCGACTCGAACCGTCCGGGGGCCGGTCTGCTCGACCGGGCCGGCCTCGGAGCCGATCAGCAGTGTCCCGGCGGGCAGGGCCTCGCGCAGCAGACGGTGCAAGGTGGCACGAGGGATCCCCATGATCGGCGTGCCGACCGCCTCTTCCAGCGCCCTGCCGTCCATCCGGGCCAGCCACCGGCCATCCGGGGTTCGGGTGCCGCCACTGTACTGGCCCTGTGAGGCCTCCCTCACCGCCTTGCCCAGGCCGAGTTCGTCCAGCGCCGAAGGCCGTTGGCGGCCAGCGAGATGCCCGCGCCCGCGTCGTCGAGCACGGCCGCGCGCTCGACGACCGTCACGTCCCAGCCGATGCGGCGCAGGCCAATCGCGGCGGCCAGTCCGCCGATGCCCCCTCCGATGACCACTGCCGTGTCGCCCATGGCGAGCCCCCATGCCTTCTACAACTGTAGAAGGCCGACCTTATCCGAAGTACTACAGGTGTAGAAAGGAACCATGGCCACGGATCGGCGCACCCTCCTCGCGGACGCGGCTCTCGACGTACTCGCCGACGAAGGGATCCGCGGCCTGACCCACCGCGCAGTCGACCGCAGAGCGGGCATGCCGACCGGCACCACCTCGGCGTACTTCCGCACCCGGGCCGCGCTGCTCACCGGACTCGTCACACGCCTGGTGCAACTCGACCAGGCGGAACTGCAGACGACGGCCGAGCAGCTCCCACCTCTGCGCACTGCCGAGGAACTGGTGAACGGCATGGTGCTGCTCACCCGTCGACGGCTCACCGGCGACGGCCGGCGCCGCTCGCTCGCCCGGTACGCCTGTGCCGTCGAGAGCGCGCGCGACCCGGAGCTGCGCGAGATCCTCGTACCGCGCGAGAACGCCGGTCGCCGGGCCGTCCGGCTGTTCCTCGCCGGGCACGGCGTACCGGACGTCGAGAACCGCACACACACCCTGCTGACCTGCATCGACGGGCTGGTCTTCGACCGGCTGGTGAGCGGGGGTGAAGTGCCGCGTGAGGCCCTCGAAGGCCTCGTGGCCGCCGCCCTGCGTCAGGCCCGGCCGCCCACATCTTCGGACTGACGACGTCTGTGACCAATTCGCGTATTGCCGCACATCGCGACCGGGCGGGGCCGTACCGTGTTCGTGAGGCACGGATCTTGCACGCGGGGAGAAAGGGCCTGGGCCATGGACCACGGCACCGAGACGGGCGCCTCGGCCGGGCACGGCGCGGCGGAGTACGCCGCGGCCGGCCGTATCCCGCTGGCCGTGGTCGTGGTGGACCGCGAGGGGCTGGTCTCGCACTGGAGCCGTGGTGCGCGGAGGTTGTTCGGCATCCCCAGGGAGGACGCGCTCGGCCGGCCCGCCGTCGACCTGCTGCCCGTCTCCGGCGCCCTGCCCGAAGGTGAGGACCCCGGACCCTACGGGGCGTACGTGGCGTACGACGGACTCGGCCCCGACCTGGAGTCCTCGCTCGACGGACGGCTGTCGTACCCGGCCGCCGGGCGCGCCCGGCTCTCCGTGCCCGGCACCGAGCGTGTGGACGTGCTGTGGTGGGCGTACCCCCTGGTCGGTCCGGGCCCGGAACGGCTGCTGGTGCTGGCCGCAGACGCGGGCGCGCTGCATCCCCAGGACGACGGCGGGGCCGCCCCGCGCATCGCGCCCGGCTTCGCCCTGCACACCGACTTCCCCGGCGCCGAGGAACTCGCCCGCAGGCTGCCGGAGATCCTGCCCAGCATGAGCGTCGGCGACAGCGCCCGCATCGTCTCGCAGGTCCTCGAACTGGGCTATCCGATCCTGGAATTCAGCCAGAACGACCGGGTGCCCGTCACCCCCGACTGGGGTGTGCCCCGGCGCGCGGAGCGCAGGGCGCGCCGGGAGCGGGCGGCGCGCGCCGTGGCGGCAGGGCAACCGGTGCCGCAGGACGTTCAGGACGAGGGCGAGGACATCGAGTACGCCGCGGTACGCGAGCGGTTGGAGTTCCTCAACGAGGTCAGCGGCAAGATCGGCACCTCCCTCGACCTGGCGCAGACCATCATCGAGGTCAGCAAGGCCGTGGTGCCCCGCTTCACGGACGTGGCCTGCACGTATCTTCGTGAACAGGTCGTCGCCGGCGAGGGGTTCCCCGACGGAGTGCCCGACACCACCACCATGTGGCACCGGGTCGCCCTGGAGCACACCGACGAGCCGGGCCGCTGGGAGGACGTCGTGCCGGTCGGCGAGGCCATGCCGTTCCCGGCCGAGACGCCCTTCTTCCAGTGCATGACCACCGGCGATCCCGTTGTCATCCCGCGCATCAGCGAGGAGATGGGGCACGCCATCGCCTCCCAGTTCGACAAGCGTGACATCCGGCCCCTCATCACCCACCGCTCCATGCTGATCGTGCCGCTGAAGGCGCGCCAGGTGGTCCTCGGCTTCATGGCGCTGATGCGTCATCCGGAGCGTCCCGAGTTCAACGACATGGACCGTGTCACCGGTGCCGAACTCGCCGCCCGCGCGGCCCTCGTGCTGGACAACGCCCGCATGTACACGTACCAGGAGAACGTCGCGGAGACCCTCCAGGACAGCATGCTGCCGCACATCGCACCGCGCATGACGGGCTGCGACATCGCCACCCGCTACCTCCCGGGCACCCTGCTCGGACGCGTCGGCGGCGACTGGTTCGACTCCGTGAAACTGCCCGGCGCCCGCACCGCCCTGGTCGTCGGCGACGTCATGGGGCACGGGCTCAACTCGGCAGCCATGATGGGCCAGTTGCGTACGGCCGTACAGACCATGGCCGCGCTCGACCTGCCGCCCGCCCAGCTGCTGCGCAACCTCGACGACCTCGCCCAGCGGCTCGGCGACACCTACCTCGCGACCTGTCTGTACGCCGTCTACGACCCGATCGCGAGCGAACTGCACCTCGCCAACGCCGGCCACATCCCACCGGTGATCGTCCGCGCGGAGGACGGGCGCAGTGAACTGCTCGACCTGCCCACGGGTGCGCCGATCGGCGTCGGCGGGGTGCCGTTCGAGTCGGTACGGGTGCCGGTGTCGCCCGGCGACCGGCTGGTGATGTGTACCGACGGACTGGTCGAAGTGCGCGGCGAGGACATCGGTGTCGGGCTCGCCACGCTGTGCGAGTCCGCCGCGCACCCTGCGGCCTCCATGGACGACGCCTGCGACACGATCATCCGCGCCCTCAACACGTGCGGCGGCCGCAAGGACGACGTGGCGCTGCTCATGGCCCGGCTGGCCGGCATCGAGCCCGAGGACGTCGCCGTGTGGCGGTTCACCCTGCACCCCGCCGAGGTGGGCCGGTCCCGCGCGGTGGTCCGCGAACAGCTCCACGGGTGGGGGCTCGACACGCTCGCGTACAACACCGAGTTGATGGTCAGCGAACTGGTCACCAACGCCGTACGGCACTCCCACGGCCGCCCGGTCGAACTGCGCCTCGTGCGCGGCGACACCCTGTTGTGCGAGGTGGACGACGACGACCACACCCTGCCCACCTTGCTCAGCGCCGGACCCGGTGACGAGTCCGGCCGCGGGCTGCGCGTGGTGAGCACGCTGGCCCGCGAGTGGGGGACCAGCCGGACCAGCGCCGGAAAGACGGTCTGGTTCGAACTGACGCTGCCGCGCGCTGCGCGACGCTGACCGGGCCGCACCCGGCCGCCGCGGTGCCGGAAGGCATGTGTCAGGCCGATGGTCCGCTCGTCGTCCCCCTCACCTCCAGCGCCGGTGTCGTCAGGACCAGTTCCGCCGGGCGGCCCGGGTCGGCGATGCGGTCCAGGAGGCGCCCGGCGGCGCGGCGGCCCACGTCGTGGCTGCCGTTGTCCACCGTGGTGAGCCACAGGTGCCGCAGGCGCGAGAGGTAGGTGTTGTCGTAGCCGACGAGGGACAGGTCGCGCGGCACGCGCAGCCCCAGCTCCTCCGCCGCCGAGAGGGCGCCGACGCAGGCGATGTCGTTGAAGGCGAAGACGGCCGTGGGGCGTTGGCGGGCGCTGAGCAGGCGGATCGCGGCCCGGTAGCCGCCCTCTTCCGTCAGGTCGCCCTGCTCCACGATCGCCGAGTCCTCGAGGCCGTGCTCCCGCATCACGGTCTCGAAACTGCGCCGGCGCAGTGCGCCGACCACTCCCTGCCCGGCGATGTGGGCGATGCGATGGTGGCCGAGACCGATGAGGTGCTCGGTGGCGAGGCGGGCGCCGTGCTCGTCGTCGTTCGCGACGATGTCGACGGCGGGCAGTTCGGGCTCCCGGGCCCCGGCGACGACGGTGGGGATGCGGGCGGCGGCCTGGCGCAGGGCCTCGGAGGGCGGCAGGGTGCCGACGGCGATCAGCCCATCGACCCGCAGGTCCGTGAAGGTGCGGGTCAGATCCTCGCCGAGGCGCCGGTTGAGGTGGCCGTCGGCCAGCAGCATGCGCAGACCGGCGTCGTGCAGCCGGGAGTTCAGGCCGTCGAGCAGCTCCACGAACCAGGGGTTGCGCATGTCGTTCAGCAGGACGCCGACCGTGCGGGTGCGGCGCTCGCTCAGGCTGCGCGCGGCGGCGTTGGGCCGGTACCCCAGCTCCTCGACGGCGGCCAGCACCGCCGCCCGCTTCTCGGGGCGCACCTGATCGGAGCCGCGCAGCACCAGGGAGACCAGCGACTTGGACACTCCGGCCCGGTCGGCCACATCGCGGATCGTCGGCGGTCTCATGTATGGACCGTTCCATACGGCGGACGTCCTTGTCAAAGGGATTGACAAGTGGAGATATGCCCTTCAGTGTGGGCCGCGCACGGTCTGGAACGGTCCAAAGAGGGGCAGTCATGGTGAGTACGCTCGGCGTCGCCGTCGTGGGATTCGGCTGGATGGGGCGGGTGCACACCCAGGCCTACGTCCGCCTGCCGCACCACTTCCCGCAGCTGCCCCTGCGCCCCGAACTGGTCGCGGTCGCCGATGAGGTGCCCGGACGTGCCGAGGAGGCCGCCGCTCAGTACGGCTTCGCCACCGCGGTCCGCGACTGGCGTGAGATCGCCGCCGATCCACGGGTCAAGGCGGTGAGCGTCACCGCCCCGAACTTCCTGCACCGCGAGATCGGCGTCGCCGTGGCCGAGGCGGGCAAGCACATCTGGATCGAGAAGCCGGTCGGCCTCACCGCCGAGGACGCCCGCGCGGTCGCGGGCGCCGTCGCCAAGGCCGGTGTGCAGGGCACGGTCGGCTTCAACTACCGGGCCGCGCCCGCCGTCGCCACCGCCCGCGCACTGATCGCCTCCGGTGAGATCGGCACCGTCACCCACGCCCGCATCCGCCTCTTCAGCGACTACGCCGCCCACCCCGAGGGCGCCCTGACCTGGAGGTACGAGCGGGAGCGCGGCGGCAGCGGAGTCCTCGGCGACCTCGCCTCGCACGGTGTGGACCTCGCCCGTTTCCTGCTCGGCGAGATCGAGTCGCTGGCCGCCGACACGGCCGTCTTCATCCCAGAACGCGCCCGCCCCACCGGCGCCACCGCCGGCCACACCCGAGCGACCGGCGGCGAGCCGGGCCCCGTGGAGAACGAGGACTACGTCGACTGCCTGCTGCGCTTCGCCTCCGGCGCCCGCGGCGTGCTGGAGGCGAGCCGGGTCTCGGTCGGCGAACAGAACAACTACGGCTTCGAGGTCCACGGCACCAAGGGCGCCCTCTTCTGGGACTTCCGCCGTATGGGCGAGCTCGGCGTCAGTCGCGGTACGGCCTACCAGGACCAGCCCGTCAGCACCCTCTACGTCGGCCCCGGCCACGGTGAGTACGGCGCCTTCCAGCCCGGCTCGGCCAACGCCATGGGCTACGACGACCTCAAGGTCATCGAGGCGTACCACTTCCTGCGCTCCGTCGCGGAAGGCACCGCCCACGGCCCGACCCTGGAGGACGCCGTGCGCAGCGCCGCCGCGCTGGACGCCATGAGCCGCTCGGCGGAGCGGCGCACCTGGGTGGACCTGGCGTGAGCCCGGCCGGTCAGGGCCGCACCAGCAGTCAGGGCCGCACCAGCAGCTGGAAGTCGAAGGAGTAGCGCGAGGCGCGGTAGATGTGGGTGCCGTACTCGACGGCACGGCCGGTGTCGTCGTACGCCGTGCGCTGCATGGTCAGCAGGGCCGCGCCCTCCGGCTCGCCCAGCCGCTCGGCCTCCTCCGCGGTGGCGCAGCGGGCGCCGACGGTCTGCCGGGCGCTGTGCAGGGTGATGCCGACGCTCCGCAGCATCCGGTACAGGCCCGTGGCCTGGAGCCGGTCGGTGTCGAGGTTCAGCAGGCCGGCCGGCACGTAGTTGGAAAGGAACGCCATCGGCTCGCCGTGGGCCAGGCGCAGGCGCTCCAGGTGGTGCACGTCGCCGCCCTCGGCGATCCCCAGCGCGGCCGCGACCTCGGCGGACGCTCGCACCACCTCGTTGCGCACCACCAGGGTCGCGGGCTTCTGCCCCGCGGCCTCCAGGTCGTCGTAGAGACTGCTCAGCTCCAGGGGGCGCTTGACCTGGCTGTGCACCACCTGCGTGCCCACGCCCCGGCGGCGGACGAGCAGGCCCTTGTCGACCAGCGACTGGATGGCCTGGCGCACCGTGGGCCGGGACAGACCGAGCCGACCGGCGAGCTCGATCTCGTTGCCCAGCAGGCTGCCCGGGCCCAGCACCCCGTGCTCGATCGCCGCCTCCAGCTGTTGCGCCAGCTGGTAGTAGAGGGGGACCGGGCTGCTGCGGTCCAGGGCGAAGTCGAGGGCTTCGGGTGCGGCAGTGGTCACGGGGGGAGAATATGCCGCCGAGTGGTTGACCGGAACACTTGTCATCATTTTGTCCTGACAATAGGGGAGAGTGCGGCCGGTGCGGGAGACCACAGACCCGCTCCCGCACCGGCTGCCGCTCTCATCAGGAGTTGCTGGGGAACCCGAGGTTGATGCCGCCGTCGGCCGGGTCCGGCCAGCGCGTGGTGATCACCTTGCCCTGGGTGTAGAAGGCGACGCCGTCGTTGCCGTAGATGTGCAGGTCGCCGAAGAGCGAGTCCTTCCAGCCACCGAAGGAGTGGTAGCCGACGGGCACCGGGATCGGCACGTTGACGCCGACCATGCCCGCCTGGACCTCCAGCTGGAAGCGGCGGGCCGCGCCGCCGTCCCGGGTGAAGATCGCGGTGCCGTTGCCCCAGCGGGAGCTGTTGATCAGCTTGATCGCGTCGTCGTACGTCTCCGCGCGCACCACGCACAGGACGGGGCCGAAGATCTCGTCCTTGTACGCGTCCGCCGTCACCGGCACCTTGTCCAGCAGCGACACGCCGATGAAGAAGCCGTTTTCGTGGCCCTCCACGGAGTACCCGGTGCCGTCCACGACGACCTCGGCGCCCTGCTCCGCCGCGCTCGTCACGTACGACGCCACCTTGTCGCGGTGCTCGCGTGTGATCAGCGGTCCCATCTCCGAGGCCGGGTCGTCGCCGGGGCCGATGCGGAGGTTCTTCGCGCGCTCGGCGATCTTCGCCACCAACTCGTCACCGGTGTCGCCCACCGCCACGACCACGGACACGGCCATGCAGCGCTCGCCCGCCGAGCCGTACGCCGCGTTGATCGCCTGGTCGGCGGCGAAGTCCAGGTCGGCGTCCGGCAGGACCAGCATGTGGTTCTTGGCGCCGCCGAGGGCCTGCACGCGCTTGTCGTGCTCGACCGCCTTGAGCTGGATGTACTTCGCGATCGGGGTGGAGCCGACGAAGGAGACCGCCGTGACGTCCGGGTGCTCCAGGAGGCGGTCCACGGCCACCTTGTCGCCCTGGACGATGTTGAACACGCCGTCCGGCAGGCCCGCCTCCGCCAGCAGCTCGGCGAGGCGGAAGGAGGCCGAGGGGTCCTTCTCGCTCGGCTTGAGGACGAAGGTGTTGCCGGTCGCGATGGCGATCGGGAACATCCACATGGGGACCATCGCCGGGAAGTTGAACGGCGTGATGCCGGCGACGACGCCGAGCGGCTGCCGGATGGAGGCGACGTCGACCCGGGTGGAGACCTGGGTGGACAGCTCGCCCTTCAGCTTCTCGGAGATCCCGCAGGCCAGCTCCACGATCTCCAGGCCGCGCGCGACCTCGCCGAGCGCGTCGGAGTGCACCTTGCCGTGCTCCGCGGTGATCAGCTCGGCGATCTCGTCGCGGTGCGCGTCCAGCAGCTCGCGGAACTTGAAAAGGATCGCCGTGCGCCTGGCGAGCGAGCTCTGTCCCCAGCTCTCGAACGCGGCCTTGGCGGTGGCGACCGCGGTGTCGACCTCGTCGACCGTGGCGAACGCGATCTGCTTCTCCTGGGCGCCGGTGGCCGGGTTGTAGACCGGACCGAAGCGGCCCGAGGTGCCCTCGACGGGCTTGCCGCCGATCCAGTGGGTGATGGTCTTCATGGTGCGGTGTGGGACCTTTCGTTCAGCGGGGGAGTCAGAGGTGGCGGCGGCGGCCGGCGACGTGCCGGTCGTAGCGCTCGCGGGCGGACACGGCGGCCTCGCGGGTGGCGACCTCGGCGACGGGCACGTCCCACCAGGCCTCGGCGGGCGGAGCGGTGGGCGTCGGGTCGGTCTCGACGTAGACGCAGGTCGGCCGGTCGGAGGTGCGCGCCGCGGCGAGCGCGTCGCGCAGTTCCCGTACGGTCTTGGCGCGCAGCACGTCCATGCCGAGGCTGGCGGCGTTGGCGGCGAGGTCCACCGGCAGCGGGGCCCCGGTGAACGTGCCGTCGGCGGCCCGGTAGCGGTAGGCGGTGCCGAACCGCTCGCCGCCGGTCTCCTCCGACAACCCGCCGATGGAGGCGTAGCCGTGGTTCTGGATCAGGACCAGGTTGACCGGCAGGCCCTCCTGGACCGCCGTGACGATTTCCGTCGGCATCATCAGGTAGGTGCCGTCGCCGACCAGCGACCAGACCGGTGTGCCGGGTGCGGCCTGCTGGACGCCGATGCCGGCCGGGATCTCGTAGCCCATGCAGGAGTAGCCGTACTCCAGGTGGTACTGGCGCGCCGAACGGGCCCGCCACAGCTTGTGCAGGTCGCCGGGGAGCGAGCCGGCCGCGTTGATCACCACGTCGTCGTCGCCCACGACCGCGTCCAGGGCGCCGAGGACCTGGGTCTGGGTCGGCACGGAGTTCTCGTCGTCCGCGCGGTAGGCCGCCTGGACTACCTGCTCCCAGCGCTCCCTGCCCGCGCGGTACTCGGCCTCGTACGCCTCACCGACGCGGTACCCGGACAGACCCTCCGCCAGCGCCTCCAGTCCCGCACGGGCGTCGGCGACCAGGGTGAGGGCCGCGAGCTTGTGGGCGTCGAAGGCGGTGATGTTGAGGTTGACGAACCGCACGCCCGGGTTCCGGAACAGCGTGTTCGACGCGGTGGTGAAGTCGCTGTAGCGGGTGCCGACGCCGATGACCAGATCGGCGGTGCGGGCGATGTCGTCGCAGACGGCCGTGCCGGTGTGGCCGATCCCGCCCAGGTCGGCGGGGTGGTCGTGGCGCAGTGAGCCCTTGCCGGCCTGGGTGGAGGCGACCGGGATGCCGGTCGCCTCCACCAGCGACCTGAGGGCTTCCTCGGCCTTGCTGTGGTGGACTCCGCCGCCCGCCACGATCAGCGGGCGCTCGGCCTCACGGATGGCGCGCACCGCCTCCGCCAGCTCCAACGGGTCGGGGGCCGGACGCCGTACGTGCCACACGCGCTCGGCGAAGAACTCCTCCGGCCAGTCGAAGCCTTCCGCCTGCACGTCCTGCGGCATGGCCAGGGTGACCGCGCCGGTCTCCGCCGGGTCGGCGAGGACCCGCATGGCGTTCAGCGCGGACGGGATCAGCATCTCCGGGCGGGTGATCCGGTCGAAGTAGCGGGAGACCGGGCGCAGCGTGTCGTTGACCGACACATCGGCCTCCACCGGGTGCTCCAGCTGCTGCAGCAGCGGGTCGGCGGCACGCGTGGCGAAGTAGTCGCCGGGCAGCAGCAGGACCGGCAGGCGGTTGATCGTGGCCAGCGCGGCGCCGGTGACCAGGTTGGTGGCGCCCGGGCCGATGGAGGTGGTGACCGCCTGTGCGGAGAGCCGGTCGAGCTGGCGGGCGTAGCCGACGGCGGCGTGCACCATGGCCTGTTCGTTGCGGCCCTGGTGGAAGGGCATGGTGCCCTCTCCGGCCTCGAGCAACGCCTGGCCGATGCCGGCGACGTTGCCGTGGCCGAAGATGCCCCAGGTGCCGGCGATCAGCCGGTGGCGTACACCGTCGCGCTCGGTGTACTGGGCGGACAGGAACCGCACCAGCGCCTGGGCGACGGTCAGACGGCGGGTAGTGCTGCTCATCAGGGCTTCTCCGGTGCCGTGTAGAGGGGGAGACGGGGGTCGACCGGCTGCGCGGGCCAGGTGTCGCGGATCCACGCGTGGTCGGGGTGGTCACAGATCAGCCAGGCGCGGTCGGGGTCGGGGCCCGCCATGACGTTGAGGTAGTACATGTCGTGGCCGGGCACCGCCATGGACGGTCCGTGCCAGCCGTCCGGGATGAGCACGACGTCACCGTCGCGCACCTCGGCCAGCACGTCCGTGCCGGTGCCGTGGCCGGAGGGGGAGACCCGCTGGTAGCCGAGTCCGGGGGTGCCCTCGTGGGCGGCGAACTCGAAGTAGTAGATCTCCTCCAGCTCCGACTCCTCGCCGGGCCGGTGCTCGTCGTGCTTGTGCGGCGGGAAGGACGACCAGTTGCCGCCCGGGGTGATCACCTCGACGGCGATGAGCTTGTCGCATTCGAACACGCCGGCCGCGCCGAAGTTGTTGACCTGCCGGGAGCAGTTGCCGGTGCCGCGCAGCTCGACCGGGACGGACGAGGCGGGCGCGTAACGGGCGGGCAGCCGGCGCTCGCAGCGGGCGCCGGTGAGTGCGAAGCGGCCGCCGTCGCGGGACGCGATCGAGACCTGGGTGTCGCGCGGCACGTACGCGAAGTCGCTGACACCGCTGAACACGCTCTCGCGGCCGTGCAGTCGAAACGTGTCACCGCCGACGGCGACGGTGCAGGAGCCCGACAGCGGGAGCACGATCCACTCGCTGTCGCCGGTGTCGAAGGAGTGCCAGCCGCCGGACGGCAGTTCGAGCACCCTCAGGCCGGAGTAGCCCCAGCCGGCCGACTCGGGGGTGACGTCGACCGCGTAGGCGCCGGTTGCGGCCTTGCCCGCGGGGAGGTGGTGCGCGGTGGTCATGATGCCCTTCTTCGTGGCGTTCGGGACGTCCATGGCGTCGTGGCGTTCGGAGCGGGGACTCGGACCGGTGTCACAGCAGCCCGACCGCGGTGTCCACCGCGGTCTCCACGCTGCCCTCCGCGGGGTACAGCAGGGACCGGCCGACGACCATCCCCTGCACGGTGGGCAGACGCAGCGCCTTGCGCCACTTCTCGTAGGCGCCCTCCTGGTCCTTGCCGACCTCGCCGCCGAGGAGCACGGCGGGCAGCGTGGAGGCCTCCAGTGCCTCGGCCATGTCGTCGATGTCGTCGGTGACGGGCAGTTTCAGCCAGGTGTAGGCGGAGGTGCCGCCGAGACCCGAGGCTATGGCGATGGACCGGGTGACGGCCTCGCCGCTCAGGTCGTTGCGCACCCGGCCGTCGACACGGCGGGATAGGAACGGTTCGATGAACAGCGGCAGCCGGCGCGCGGCCATGTCGTCCACCGCCCTGGCCGTGGACTCCAGGGTCGTCAGGGAGCCCGGGTCGTCGTAGTCGATGCGCAGCAGCAGCTTGCCCGCGTCGAAGCGGAGTCGTTCTATGTCCTCGGCGCGGTGCCCGGTGAAGCGGTCGTCCATCTCGAAGGACGCGCCCGCGAGGCCGCCGCGGTTCATGGAGCCCATGACGACCTTGTCGTCCAGGACTCCGAGGAGCAGCAGGTCCTCCAGGATGTCCGCGGTGGCCAGCACCCCGTCCACGCCGGGCCGGGACAGCGCGATGCACAGGCGCTCCAGCAGGTCGGCGCGGTTGGCCATGGCCAGGTGGTGGTCGCCGACGCCGAGGGCGCCGCGGGCCGGGTGGTCGGCGGCCACGATCATGAGGCGGCCGCTGTCGCCGATCAGCGGGCGGCGGACCCGGCGGGCGGCGGCCTCGGCGATGGCCTCCGGGTGCCGGGCGCGCACCGTGGCGAGGTCGGGGATGCTGATGCTCAAGACAGGCTCCGTTCAGGGGTGGCGGCCTGGGGCCGCGTGCGAGAGGCCTCGAGGCGGCGGTCAGCCGCGGGCGACGAGGTCGGCGACCTCCGACTCGGTCGGCATCGCGGAGGAGCAGGCGAGGCGGGAGGCGACGAGCGCGCCGGCCGCGTTGGCGTACCGCATGGTCTTCTCCAGCGGCCAGCCGGCGAGCAGTCCGTGGCACAGGGAGCCGCCGAAGGCGTCCCCCGCGCCGAGCCCGTTGACGACCTCCACCAGCATGGGCGGCACCTCGGCCGTCGTCCCGTCGCGGTGCACGGCGAGCACGCCCTTGGGGCCCTGCTTGACGACCGCAAGCTGCACACCGGCCTCCAGCAGCGCCTCGGCGCAGGCCCGCGGTTCGCGTACGCCGGTGGCGATCTCGCACTCGTCGAGGTTGCCGACGGCCACCGTGGCGTGGCTCAGCGCCTCACGGTAGAACGGGCGTGCGGTCTCGGGGTCGTTCCAGAACATGGGGCGCCAGTCCAGGTCGAACACCGTGATGCCGGCCTCGTCGCGGGCCTTGAGGGCGGCGAGCGTGGCCGAGCGGCTGGGCTCCTCGCTCAGGCCGGTTCCGGTGATCCAGAAGATCCGGGCCGAGCGGATGGCGAAGAAGTCCAGCTCGTCGGTGTGGATCTCCAGGTCGGGCGCCTTGGGCCGGCGGTAGAAGTACAGGGGGAAGTCGTCCGGCGGGAAGATCTCGCAGAACGTGATCGGGGTCGGGTGGGCGTCCACCGGCGTGACGAACCGGTCGTCGACGCCGAACTCCTTCAGCTGCTGGTGCAGATAGATGCCGAAGGGGTCGTTGCCGGTCCGGGTGATCACCGCCGTGTTGCGGCCGAGACGCGCCGCGGCCACCGCCACGTTGGCCGCCGAGCCGCCGAGGAACTTTCCGAAGGTCTCGACCTGGGGGAGCGGCACACCGGTCTGCAGCGGGTAGAGATCGACCCCGATGCGGCCCATGGTGATGAGATCGAAATGTTCGGCGGGCTCAGGCATGTGCGACGCTCCTCATGCGGGGGGTGCGGGCGACCGGGCGCCGGGGAGGCGGGGCATCCGGCCCCGGATGCCTCACAGGTGTAGGCCGCGCGAGGAGTCCCTGTCAAGGCTTTGTACTTACATTCGGACCTGCTTCTGAAATGATGTCTTAACAAAGTATTGACAGGTGGGTGCGACAGGGGTTTGTATCCCGTGCCAGCGAAACCGCCGGTTCCCCGGCAGACGACCCCGGACGTCCGTCCGGGCCCCGACCGGGGTCCCGTGCGGCGCCGTTCCTCCCCTTCCCCCGGTCGCACAGTGAGGTGCAGGTAAAGATGGACCGCACGTTTCACCCTCGCCGCTCCCACAGAGTCGCCCCAGTCCTCGCGCTGGCCGCCGCCTCCGCCCTGCTCGTCGCCGGCTGCTCCAGCAGCTCGGGCGGGAAGAAGGCGGAGGACGCGAGCAACAACGTCTCCGCCGGCAAGGCCAGCACCCCTCGGATGACGGTGGCACTGGTCACCCACCAGGCGCCGGGCGACACCTTCTGGGACATCGTCCGCAAGGGAGCCGAGGCGGCGGCGGCCAAGGACAACATCAAGCTCGTCTACTCCAGCGACCCCAACGCGGGCAACCAGGCCAACCTGGTGCAGAACGCGATCGACCAGAAGGTCGACGGCGTCGCGGTCACCCTCGCCAAGCCGGACGCCATGAAGGACGTCATCAGCAAGGCCACCCAGGCGAAGATACCCGTGGTCGGCCTGAACTCCGGTCTGAGCGACTGGAAGAAGCTGGGCCTGATGGAGTTCTTCGGGCAGGACGAGACGGTGGCGGGTGAGGCGTTCGGCAAGCGGCTCAACGAGCTGGGCGCCAAGAACACCGTGTGCGTGATCCAGGAGCAGGGGAACGTCGGCCTCACCCAGCGCTGCGACGGACTGAAGAAGACGTTCACCGGCAAGACGCAGATCCTGTACGTCAACGGCACCGACATGCCGTCCGTGAAGTCGACGATCAGCGCGAAGCTCAAGCAGGACAGCTCCATCGACTACGTGGCCACGCTGGGCGCGCCGTACGCCCTGACCGCGGTGCAGTCGGTCTCCGACGCCGGCAGCAAGGCGAAGGTCGCCACCTTCGACCTGAACAAGGACCTGACCAACGCCATCAAGAAGGGCGACATCCAGTTCGCCGTCGACCAGCAGCCCTACCTGCAGGGCTACCTGGCGATCGACTCCCTGTGGCTCTACAAGAACAACGGCAACTACAGCGGCGGCGGTGAGCAGCCGGTGCTGACCGGGCCGGCCTTCGTCGACAAGTCCAACGTCGACACCGTCGCGACGTTCGCCGCCAACGGCACGAGGTGATTCCATGACTCAGCAGGCTGTGCCGGCGGTGTCCTCACCGCCGGCCTCCGGCCCCAAGGAACGCGACGGCCGGACCGTACAGCGCTCCCTCGTGGTGCGGCTGCTCGCCCGGCCGGAGGTCGGTGTCTTCCTCGGCGCCGTCGCCGTGTTCGTGTTCTTCTTCGCCATGGCCCCCACGTTCCGCTCGGGCAGCGCCATGGCCACCGTCCTCTACCAGTCGTCCACCATCGGCATCATGGCCCTGCCCGTCGCCCTCCTGATGATCGGCGGCGAGTTCGACCTGTCGGCCGGTGTCGCGGTGATCACCTCGGCGCTGACCGCGAGCATGATCAGCTTCCAGCTGACGATGAACGTCTGGGTCGGCGTGGTCGTCGCCCTCGTGGTCTCGCTCGCGATCGGCGCCTTCAACGGCTGGATGATGGTGCGCACCGGACTGCCCAGCTTCCTGGTCACCCTCGGCACCTTCCTCGGCCTGCAGGGCATCAACCTCGCGGTCACCAAGCTGGTCACCGGCAACGTGGCGACCGACGACATCAGCGACATGGACGGCTTCGACCAGGCCAAGGCGGTCTTCTCGTCGAGCTTCACCATCGGCGGCGTCCAGTTCAAGATCACCGTCCTGTGGTGGCTGCTCTTCGCGGCCCTGGCGACCTGGGTGCTGCTGCGCACCAGGTACGGCAACTGGATCTTCGCGGTCGGCGGCAACAAGGACAGCGCCCGGGCCGTCGGTGTCCCGGTGAAGTTCACCAAGATCTCGCTGTTCATGCTGGTCGGCTTCGGCGCCTGGTTCGTCGGCATGCACCAGCTGTTCGCCTTCAACACCGTGCAGTCCGGTGAGGGTGTCGGCCAGGAGCTGATCTACATCGCCGCGGCGGTCATCGGCGGCTGCCTGCTGACCGGCGGCTACGGCTCCGCGATCGGTCCCGTCTTCGGTGCTTTCATGTTCGGCATGGTCAGCCAGGGCATCGTCTACGCCGGATGGAACCCCGACTGGTTCAAGGCCTTCCTCGGCGTGATGCTCCTCGGCGCCACGCTCATCAATCTGTGGGTCCAGAAGTCCGCGACCCGGAGGTGACCACCCATGACCACCGCTGACCTCGACCAGAACAACGGCACGGCCACCCCGGCGGACCGGGCCCCCATCGTGGAACTGCGCGGCGCCGGCAAGTCCTACGGCAACATCCGGGCCCTGCACGACGTCGACCTCGCCGTCCGCCCGGGCAGGGTCACCTGCGTGCTCGGTGACAACGGCGCCGGCAAGTCCACCCTCATCAAGATCATCTCCGGGCTGCACCAGCACACCGAGGGCCAGTTCCTCGTCGACGGCGAGCCGGTGAAGTTCACCACCCCGCGCGACGCCCTCGACAAGGGCATCGCCACCGTCTACCAGGACCTCGCGACCGTGCCGCTGATGCCGGTGTGGCGCAACTTCTTCCTCGGCTCGGAGATGACCAAGGGCCCCTGGCCCTTCCGCCGTCTCGACATCGCCCGGATGAAGAAGACCGCGGACGAAGAGCTGCGCAACATGGGCATCGTCCTGGACGACCTCGAGCAGCCCATCGGCACCCTGTCCGGCGGCCAGCGCCAGTGCGTCGCCATCGCCCGCGCCGTCTACTTCGGCGCCCGCGTCCTCATCCTGGACGAGCCCACCGCCGCCCTCGGCGTCAAGCAGTCCGGTGTGGTGCTGAAGTACGTCGCCGCCGCCCGCGAGCGCGGCCTCGGCGTCATCTTCATCACCCACAACCCGCACCACGCCTACATGGTGGGCGACCACTTCAGCGTGCTGCGCCTGGGCACCCTCGAACTCTCCGCCTCGCGCAGCGAGGTCAGCCTCGAGGAACTCACCAACCACATGGCCGGTGGCGCCGAACTGGCCGCGCTCAAGCACGAGCTGGCGCAGGTCAGCGGCGTCGACGTCGAGGAGCTCCCGGAAGCGAAGGACCTCCAGGCGCCTGTGGCGGCATCACCCGAAGGGAACTCCTGACATGACCACTGTCCCCTCCCTGGACCGCATCCGGGTGGGCTCCGCCCCGGACTCCTGGGGCGTCTGGTTCCCCGACGACCCGCAGCAGGTGCCCTGGGAACGCTTCCTGGACGAGGTGGCCGAGGCCGGGTACTCCTGGATCGAGCTCGGCCCCTACGGCTACCTGCCGACCGACCCGGCGCGACTCACCGACGAGGTGAACAAGCGGAACCTGAAGGTGTCGGCCGGCACGGTCTTCACCTCCCTGCACCGCGGACCGTCCGTGTGGGAGTCCACCTGGGAGCACGTCAGCCAGGTCGCGGCCCTCACCCAGGCGATGGGCGCGAAGCACCTCGTGGTCATCCCCTCCTTCTGGCGGGACGACAAGACCGCCGAGATCCTCGAGCCCTCCGAGCTCACCGTCGAGCAGTGGGCGCACCTGACCAAGGGCATGGAGCGGCTCGGTCACGAGGTCAAGGAGACCTACGGCCTCGACATCGTCGTCCACCCCCACGCCGACACCCACATCGACACCGAGGAGCACGTCGAGCGCTTCCTCGACTCCACCGACTCCGACCTCGTCAACCTCTGCCTGGACACCGGGCACTACGCCTACTGCGGCGGCGACAGCGTCAAGCTGATCGAGACCTACGGCGAGCGCATCGGCTATCTGCACCTCAAGCAGGTCGACCCGGAGATCCTCGCCGACGTCGTCAGCAACGGGGTGCCGTTCGGACCCGCCGTGCAGCGCGGTGTGATGTGCGAGCCCCCGGCCGGCGTGCCCGCGCTGGAGCCGGTGCTGGCCGCAGCGCAGGGCCTGGGTGTCGAGCTGTTCGCCATCGTCGAGCAGGACATGTACCCCTGCGAGCCGGACAAGCCGCTGCCCATCGCCGTCCGCACCCGCAAGTTCCTCCGCTCCTGCGGCGCCTGACCCCCGAAGGGACCAGCAAGACCATGACTCAGCGTGGAACGCTCGGAGTCGCCGTCATCGGGACGGGCAGGATGGGCGCCGACCATGTGCGCCGCATCAACGAGGTGATCAGCGGGGCACGCGTGGCCGCCGTCGTGGACGTCGACGCGGAGCGGGCCAAGTCCGTCGCCGCGGGCGTCGAGGGCTGCACCGCCTACACCGAACCGGCCGCCGCGATGGCCGCCGCCGAGGTCGACGCCGTACTGATCGCCTCGCCCGGCCCCGCCCACGAGGCCGCACTTCTCACCGCCTTCGAGCACGACCTGCCGGTGCTGTGCGAGAAGCCCCTCACTCCGGACGCGGCCTCCGCGCTGCGGATCCTTCAGGCCGAGCAGAAGCTGGGGCACCGGCGCGTCCAGGTCGGCTTCATGCGGCGCTACGACGCCGAGTACACCAAGCTCAAGGCGCTGCTGGACAGCGGCCAGCTGGGCCGGCCGCTGATGCTGCACAACCGGCACCGCAACGCGGGCAGCCCGCCCGGCTTCACCGAGGCCATGCTCGTCAACGACTCCGTCGTGCACGAGATGGACGTCACCCGCTGGCTGCTCGGCCAGGAGATCACGGCGGTGACGGTGCTGCGCCCGACACCGTCGGGCAACGCGCCTGACGGGCTGTCCGACCCGCAGTTCGTCGTCTTCGAGACCGACGGCGGCGCGCTCGTCGACGTCGAGATCTTCGTCAACTGCGGCTTCGGCTACCAGGTGCAGGCCGAGGTGGTCTGCGAGTCGGGCACCGCCCGGATCGGCGACGGGCACGCCATGGTCACCAACATGGCGGGCCGCTGGGGCGGCACCATCGCCCCGGACTTCGTGGAGCGCTTCGCCGAGGCCTACGACCGCGAGGTGCAGGCCTGGGTCGACGCCACCCGGCGCGGCGAGGTCACCGGCCCGAGCGTCTGGGACGGCTACGCGGCGGCGGCGGTCTGCGAGGCGGGCGTTCGCGCACAGGCGGAGGGGCGCCGCACGGAGGTGCAACTGATCGAGCGTCCGGCGCTCTACCGCTGAGCGGCCGGGCGTCGCGGGATCGTCGAGTCGGCGCGAGACCGGTCGGGGGACCGGTCACGCGCCGACGTCCTTTAGGCCGGGGACCGGCAGCCCGGCCGGGACACTTGTCCACAGGGCTGGTCACACACCGTCACCGACGCGTACGGTTCATTGCGTGAAGATCCTCATCAGCGCCGACATGGAGGGCGCCACCGGTGTGACCTGGCCGGCCGACGTGTTGCCCGGGACGCCGCAGTGGGAGCGGTGCCGGGCGATGTTCACCTCGGACGTGAACGCCGCCGTACTCGGCTTCATCGACGGCGGTGCCGACGACGTGCTGATCAACGAGGCCCACTGGACCATGCGCAACCTGCTCCTCGAAAAGCTGGATGAGCGGGCGCAGATGCTCACCGGACGGCACAAGTCGCTGTCCATGGTGGAGGGCGTGCAGCACGGCGACGTGGACGGTGTCGCGTTCGTCGGTTACCACGCCGGGGCCGGTATGGAGGGGGTGCTGGCGCACACTTACCTCGCCAACTCCATCACGGGCGTGTGGCTCAATGACGTCCGCGCCAGCGAGGGCCTGCTGAACGCGCACGTCGTCGCCGAGTACGGCGTGCCCGTCATCCTCGTCACCGGCGACGACGTGGCCTGCGAGGACGCGCTCGGGTACGCGCCCGAGGCGCTCAAGGTGGCCGTCAAGGATCATGTGTCACGGTACGCGGCGGTGTGCCGCACCCCGGCCAGGACCGCCGCCGACATCCGCGCCGCGGCCAAGGAAGCCGCGTCCCTGGCGGTGCGTCACGAGCCAGTGGCGCGAGGGCCGTTCACCATCGCGCTGGAGTTCGACGCCGAACATCTGGCGATGGCCGCCACCGTCGTACCGGGAGTGGACCGCATCGGTGAGCGGAAGGTGGCGTACACGAGCGCGGCCATGTACGAGGGGATCCGGACGTTCAAGGCGGTCACCACGATCGTCTCCGCCGCCATGGAGGAACAGTATGGCTGACCGGCAGGCACTCGATGAGGTCGTGCGGTTCACGTCCGACCTCATCCGCATCGACACCACCAACCGCGGCGGCGGCGACTGCCGGGAGCGGCCCGCCGCCGAGTACGCGGCCGAGCGCCTGGCCGAGGCCGGCCTGGCGCCCGTACTCCTTGAGCGCACCCCGGGCCGGACGAACGTCGTCGCACGCCTCGAGGGCACCGACCCCTCCGCCGACGCCCTGCTCCTCCACGGCCATCTCGACGTGGTGCCCGCCGAGGCCGCGGACTGGAGCGTGGACCCGTTCTCCGGCGAGGTGCGCGACGGCGTGGTGTGGGGCCGGGGCGCGGTCGACATGAAGAACATGGACGCGATGATCCTCGCCGTCGTACGGCACTGGGCGCGCTCGGGCACCAGGCCCCGGCGCGACCTCGTCATCGCCTTCACCGCCGACGAGGAGGCCAGCGCCGAGGACGGCTCCGGATTCCTCGCGGACCGGCACGCGCACCTCTTCGAGGGATGCACGGAAGGCGTCAGCGAGTCGGGGGCGTTCACCTTCCACGCCGGCGACGGACGGCAGATCTATCCGATCGCGGCCGGTGAGCGCGGCACCGGATGGCTGAAGCTGACCGCGCGCGGCCGGGCGGGCCACGGCTCCAAGGTCAACCGCAGCAACGCGGTCACCCGGCTCGCCTCCGCAGTGACCCGCATCGGCGCCCACGAGTGGCCGCTCCGGCTCACCCCCACCGTGCGCGCCGCGCTCACCGAACTCGCCGCCCTGTACGGGCTCGAGGCCGACCTCGACGACGTGGACGGCTTGATGAAGAAGCTCGGCCCGGCCGCCGCGCTCGTCGAGGCCACCGTCCGCAACAGCACCAACCCGACCATGCTGAGTGCCGGTTACAAGATCAACGTGATCCCGGGCGAGGCCGTCGCCTACGTCGACGGACGCCATCTGCCCGGCGCCGAGGACGAGTTCCGTGCGACGCTGGACGAACTCACCGGGCCGGACGTGGACTGGGAGTTCCACCACCGGGAGGTCGCCCTCCAGGCGCCCGTGGACTCGCCGACGTTCGCGCGGATGCGGGCCGCCGTGGAGGAGTTCGCGCCCGAGGGGCACGTGGTGCCGTACTGCATGTCGGGCGGC
This sequence comes from Streptomyces sp. NPDC107546, assembly GCF_055639175.1. Taxonomy (NCBI): domain Bacteria; kingdom Bacillati; phylum Actinomycetota; class Actinomycetes; order Kitasatosporales; family Streptomycetaceae; genus Streptomyces; species Streptomyces sp. NPDC107546. The sequence goes on from NZ_JBVKBA010000009.1 coordinate 46,922, forward strand.
ACGGACGCCAAGCAGTTCTCCCGCCTCGGCATCACCGGCTACGGGTTCACGCCGCTGAAGCTCCCCGAGGGCTACGACTACCAGGCGATGTTCCACGGCGTCGACGAACGCGTGCCCGTAGAAGCGCTGCACTTCGGGGTCCGCGTCCTCGACCGCTTTCTGCGCACGGCCTAGGAGGGATGGGGGAGATGGTGCGGACCCTGCCGTACGGGGCATGGCCCTCGCCCGTCGACGCGGCGCTCGCCGCCGCGCACGGCGGGCAGCCGGAGGCGGTCGGCTTCGTGGGCGAGGAGGCGTGGTGGACCGAACCCCGCCCCACGGAGGGCGGCCGGCGCACCCTGGTCAGGCGCACGGCGGACGGCCGGGAGGTGTCGGTCCTGCCCCCGCCGTGGAACGTGCGCAGCCGGGTCATGGAGTACGGCGGCCGGCCCTGGGCCGGGGTGATGCGCCCCGAGGGGCCGCTTGTGGTGTTCGTGCACTTCGCGGACCAGCGGCTGTACGCCTACGAGCCCGCGATGCCGGGCAGCCGGCCACGTCCGCTCACCCCGCGGTCGTCGGTGGGCGGCGGGCTGCGCTGGGTCGACCCCCGGCTGCACGTCGAGCGGGGCGAAGTCTGGTGTGTCCTGGAGGAGTTCACCAGCAAGGAGCCCACGGACGTGCGGCGGGTGCCGGCCGCCGTACCGCTGGACGGCTCGGCGGCCGAGGACCGGGACGCCGTCCGCGAACTCACCGACGCGCGCCACCGGTTCGTCACCGGCCCCCGTCTCTCGCCGGACGGGCGCCGCGCGGCCTGGCTCGCCTGGGACCATCCGCGCATGCCCTGGGACGGCACCGAGTTGCTCGTCGCCGACGTGACCGGCGAGGGGACGCTCCGGGAGCCGCGTACGGTCGCCGGCGGCCCCGAGGAGTCCATCGCCCAGGCCGAGTGGGCGCCCGACGGCTCCCTGCTGTACGTGAGCGACCGCACCGGCTGGTGGAACCTCTACCGGGACGGCACGCCGCTGTGCCCCCGCGAGGAGGAGTTCGGCGGGCCGCTTTGGAAGATCGGACTGCAGTGGTTCGCGCCCCTGGACGACGGCACCGTCGCCGTGGTGCACGGCAGGGGGGCGGGCCGGCTCGGGATCCTCGACCCGGTCGGCGGGGAGGTCGTCGACGTGGCCGGACCCTGGACCGAGTTCGCCGCCACGCTCGCCGTGCACGGCAGCCGCGTCGTCGCCGTCGGCGCCGACCCGCGCACCGCGTACGAGGTCGTCGAACTGGACTCCGCCACCGGCCACGCCCGCGTGATCGGTGCCGCGCACGAGGACCCCGTCGACCCCGCCTACTACCCCGAACCGCAGGTCCGCACCTTCACCGGGCCCCAAGGCCGCGAGATCCACGCGCACGTCCACCCGCCGCGCCACCCCGAGTGCGTCGCGCCCGACGGCGAGCTGCCGCCGTACGTCGTCTGGGCGCACGGCGGCCCGACCAGTCGCGCGCCCCTCGTCCTCGATCTGGAGATCGCCTACTTCACCTCGCGCGGCATCGGCGTCGCCGAGGTGAACTACGGCGGCTCCACCGGCTACGGACGCGCCTACCGCGACCGGCTGCGCGGACAGTGGGGCGTCGTCGACGTCGAGGACTGCGCGGCCGTAGCGCTCGCCCTCGCCGACGAGGGCACCGCCGACCGGAGCCGGCTCGCCGTGCGCGGCGGCAGCGCCGGTGGCTGGACGGCGGCCGCGTCCCTGACGTCGACCGACGTGTACGCCTGCGGCACGATCGTCTACCCGGTCCTGGACCTGGCGAGCTGGGGCTCGGGGGAGACCCACGACTTCGAGTCGCGGTACTTGGAGACGCTGGTCGGACCGTATGCCGAGGTGCCCGGCCGGTACGCCGAGCGGTCGCCCGTGGAGCACGCCGACCGGATCAGAGTCCCCTTCCTGCTGCTGCAGGGGCTCGAGGACCCGATCTGCCCGCCCGCGCAGTGCGAGCGGTTCCTGGCCCGGCTCCGGGGGCGGCGGATCCCGCACGCCTACCTCGCCTTCGAGGGCGAGGGGCACGGCTTCCGGCGGGCTGAGACCATGGTGCGTGCCCTGGAGGCCGAGCTGTCCCTGTACGCGCAGGTCTTCGGGCTGAACCCGCCCGGCATCCCCACCCTGGAGCTCACCCGGTGACCCACCTGATCAGGCCGCCCAGACTCGCCCCCGGTGCCCGCGTGGCCGTCGTCGCGCCCAGCGGGCCCGTGATCGAGGAGCGGCTCGCCGCCGGCCTCGACATCCTGCGCGGCTGGGACCTGGACCCGGTCGTGGCCCCTCACGTGCTCGACCGGCACCCCGACTTCCCCTACCTCGCGGGCACGGACGCCGACCGCGCCGCCGACTTCCAGGCCGCCTGGTGCGACCCGGAGGTGTCCGCGGTGCTGTGCGCCCGCGGCGGGTACGGGGTACAACGCATGATGGACCTGCTCGACTGGGAGGCGCTGCGCGCCGCCGGGCCCAAGGTGCTGGTCGGTTACAGCGACATCACCGCGCTGCACGAGGCGTTCGCGGCCCGCCTCGGCCTGGTCACGCTGCACGGGCCGATGGTGGCGGCCGCCGACTTCCTCAAGAACACACGCACGCAGGACCACCTGCGGGCGACCCTCTTCGAGCCGGAGTCCGTGACGACCATCTCCTCCTCCGGCACCGCGCTCGTGCCCGGCCGCGCCCGGGGCGTCACTTCCGGCGGATGCCTGGCCCTGATCGCTGCCGAGGTCGGCACCCCGCACGCCCGGGCCGGGACTCCGGGCGGGCTGCTGCTGCTCGAGGAGGTCGGCGAGCAGGCGTACCGCGTCGACCGGCTCCTCACCCAGCTCCTGCGCTCGGGCCGCCTCGAGGGTGTCACCGGGATCGCGCTCGGTTCCTGGGAGGAGTGCGGCCCGTACGAGCTGTTGCGCGCCGTCTTCACCGACCGGCTCGGCGGGCTCGGGATACCGGTCGTGGAGCGGTTCGGGTTCGGCCACGGCGAGGGAGCTCTGACGATGCCGCTCGGCGTCGCCGCGGAACTGGACGCGGACACCGGGACGCTCACGCTGGAGGTCCCGGCGCTGGCGTGACGGGGACTCACCCCTCGGGTCACCCTTCCGCTGCACCCGCCGGGCGGCGCCGCGCCGTGCCGTCCATCCTGGGCCCATGAACCCGAAGACCCACCGCGAGGCCACGACGAGCGTCGGGGCACGCCGGCGGCAGGACCTCACGCCCCGCACGCTCGCCGTCCTGGTACTGGCCGCGCTCGTGCTGATCTTCGTCTTCGAGAACACCCAGCGCACCCGGATCCGGCTGTTCGTGCCGCTGGTGACGATGCCGCTGTGGCTGGCACTGCTCGGTACGGGGGTGATCGGGGCACTGTGCGGCGCGCTCCTCGTCAGCCGACGCCGGTGACGGCGGATCACGTACGGTGTCGCCGTGTCCGACACCAGTGAATACCTCGCCGAGGGCCCCCGCGTGGGCATACGCCCCTTCACCCACGACGACGCGGCCGAGTTCACCGCTCGGGCGCGGGAGAGCAGGGAACTGCACCACCCCTGGTTGTTCCCGCCGACCGCCCCCGGGGAGTACGCCGCCTACGCGGGGCGGCTGATCGAGGACCCGACGAGGGCGGGGTTCCTGGTGTGCGAGAAGGAGACCGGGGCGATCGCCGGGTACATCAACATCAACAACATCGTCCGGGGCGGCTTCCAGAGCGGGGCGCTCGGTTACGGGGCCTTCGCGCACGCCGCCGGGCGCGGGCTGATGACGGAGGCGCTGAACCTCGTGGTGCGGTACGCCTTCGGGCCGCTGGGGCTGCACCGGCTGGAGATCAACGCGCAGCCTCGCAACACCGCCTCGATCGCCCTCGCCCGGCGCTGTGGGTTCCGCCTGGAGGGCTTCTCACCGGACATGATCTTCGTCGGCGGGGCCTGGCGGGATCACGAGCGCTGGGCCATCACCGCTGAGATGTTCCGCACCTGAGGGTGCCTGAGCGGCGATGGCCCCCGTAGGGCCGTCAGTCCGCCGACCGCACGGTGGGCGTCGCGAGGCTCACCGGCCCGCTGCGCCTGCCGCTCTTGCAGGCGTCGTGGCAGTCCTTCTCCAGGCTGCAGCACAGCGAGCAGACCGCGCTGGAGTGGTACGGGCAGCCCGCCATGTCGGGGCGCTCGAAGGTGTCCGCGCACACCGAGCAGGTCAGCGTCGCCGCCGAGGGCAGCCCCCGCTCGTCGAGCAGCGGCTCGTCGAGGGCGTCGACGCGGGCGATGTAGTACCTGCCCTTGGTCGCCACCGCGAACAGCGGCGAGAGCACCATGGCCAGGAACAGGGCGATGAACGGCGAGTACGCCTTGCCATAGGCGCCGAACGCCTCGAAGTACGCGGCGATGGACACCGCGGAGGCGATCAGCATCGAGCCGAAACCGACCGGGTTGAAGTTGTACAGGTGCGACCGCTTGAACTCGATGTACGACGGGCTGAGCCCCAGCGGCTTGTTGATCACCAGGTCGGCCACGACCGCGCCGATCCACGCGATGGCGACGTTCGAGTAGAAGCCCAGCACCGTGTTGAGGAACCCGAACACACCGCCTTCCATCAGCGCGAGCGCGATGCCGACGTTGAGGAAGATGTAGACGACACGCCCGGGGTGACGGTGGGTCAGCCGGGAGAAGAAGTTCGACCAGGACAGAGAACCGGAGTACGCGTTCGTCGAGTTGATCTTGATCTGCGAGAGGATCACGAAGAACGTCGCCAGCCCCAGAGCGACCGGCGCCGCGAACGTCCTGAACCCGTGCACGTACTGCTGGATGGGCTCGTTCGCCTTCGCGAGCCCCACGCTGCCGGCGATGTAGAAGGCCAGGAACGCCCCGCCGATCTGCTTCGCCGCGCCCAGCACCACCCAGCCCGGACCGGCGGAAAGCACCGCGCCCCACCACTGCCTGGCGTTCTCGGGCGTCTTGTCCGGCATGAAGCGCAGATAATCGACCTGTTCACCGATCTGCGCGATCAGCGACAGCGCCACACCGGCGCCCGCGCCCACCCCCAGCATGCTGATGCTCGACCCGGTGGGCGAGTTGCCCGCGAAGTGGGTGAACTCCGAGAACTTCCCCGGCTCCTGGATCGCGATGGATACGAACGGCGCGACCATCAACACCAGCCAGATCGGCTGGGTCCACACCTGCATCTTCGACAGCGCGGTCATGCCGTAGATCACCAGCGGCAGGATGATCAGGGAGCAGATGAGGTAGCCGATCGCGAGCGGTATGTGCAGGCCGAGTTCCAGGGCCTGCGCCATGATCGAGCCCTCGAGGGCGAAGAAGATGAAGGTGAAGCTGGCGTAGATGACCGAGGTCAGGGTCGAGCCCAGATAGCCGAAGCCGGCGCCCCGGGTCAGCAGGTCCATGTCGATGGAGTACTTCGCCGAGTAGTACGAGATCGGGATGCCGGTGAGGAAGATGACCACCGCCGCGGCCAGGATCGCCACCATCGCGCTGGAGAAGCCGTTGGAGATCGCGATCGACCCGCCGATGGCGAAGTCCGCGAGGTAGGCGATGCCGCCCAGGGCCGTGGTGGCCACCACGTACGGCGTCCAGCGGCGGAAGGACTTCGGCGCGTACCGCAGCGAGTAGTCCTCGAGCGTGTCGTTCCGCGTCCAGCCGTTGTACGTCCGGCTCGTGGTGTCCGGCGGCGTCTGCTTCTCGACGATGTCCGTCATGAACCTTCCCTCTTCCGCGAGCTCGAGTCACCTCCCCGACGACCGGGGCAGTGCTGTTGCACGGAAGAGTCCCGCCACGTTGTTTCCCGGCCGTTTCGATGCCTTTACGACGGTGGAGTGCGTCATTCCGCCCGGCGGCGGTCCACGTACTCGTACACGGAACCGTCCGGATGCACGGCGATCAGGTTGCGGCCGACCGGGGTCGGCACCGGGCCGGCGATGATACGCGCGCCGAGGTCGCTCAGCACCCGGTGGGCCTCCTCGACGTCCTCCACCGCGATCGTCGCCGCCACCTTGCGCAGGACCTCCAGCTCGGACTCGGGCCCGCTCATCAGCAGGAAACAGCCGACCGCGGCGACCGAGACACCGCCGCGCTCGAAGCGGAGCGCGCGGCTGCCCGCCAGTCTCTCGTAGAAGGGGACCGAAGTCTCCAGGTCGTCGACGCAGATCCGCAGCGTGGCTCCCAGAATCTCCATGCCGACGAGCCTAGTTGGACCCGGCCGAGAAGGAGATCACGAGCTGGTTGCGGCAGGTGGGAAAGGAGACCGTCCCGTACCGGCCCAAGCCGGGCACCTGCCGTTACGCGTGCCCGGGCACGGGTACCCGGCGGACATGAACCGCTTGGATCACCTGGAACATCTGGACAAGCATCTGGTCGACGAGCTGGCGCAGGTGGCCCGGGAGGCCGTGCGCGAGGAGTTGCGCGAGCAGACCCGCAAGCAGCGCCGCACGGCCGCGCTCTACGCGGCCTCCGGCGCCACCGGACTGTACGCGGGCGCCGGGGTGGCGCTCGCCGTCGGTCTGGCGCTGGCGCTGGCCCTGCCCGGCTGGGCCGCCGCGCTGATCACGGCGGCGGTGCTCGGCGTGGCCGCCTACCTGCTGCGCGGCGCGGCCCGCGCCGGCGGGCACGCAGCCGCGTCGCACCACGGCCACGGCGCCCACGGCCGGGTCGCCGGCGGTACACCGGGCGGGCTCGGCACGCCGTACCCGCCCATGCCGCACACCCCGCCCACGCCGGGCATCACCGATCCCGCCGCGCCGGGTTCCGCGGGTCCTGGGGCGGACCCCGAGGCGCCGCACCACCGGGCCCGGTGAGCGCCATGGCCAAGGCATGGTCGGGAGCCCTGCCGAAGCGCCGCAGGGTAGTCGTGGTGACCGGGGCGAGCGGCGGCGTGGGCCGGGCCACGGCGGTGGCCTTCGCCGAGCGGGGCGACCGCGTCGCGCTGCTCGCCCGGGGACGCGAGGGCCTCGCCGCGGCCGCGGAGGAGGTGCGGCGCGTCGGGGGTGAGGCGCTCGTCGTCCCCGTCGAGGTGTCGGACGCGCGAGCGGTCGAGGACGCGGCGGAGCAGGTCGTCGAGGAGTTCGGGCGAATCGACGTCTGGGTCAACAACGCGTTCGCCGGTGTCTTCGCACGGTTCACGGACATCACGCCGGACGAGTTCCGCCGGGTCACCGAAGTGACGTACCTGGGCTATGTGTTCGGCACCCGGGCCGCGCTGCGGCACATGTTGCCCGCGGACCACGGGACGATCGTCCAGGTCGGCTCCGCGCTGGCCTACCGGGGCATCCCGCTGCAGTCGGCGTACTGCGGGGCCAAGCACGCGATCCAGGGCTTCAACGAGTCGCTGCGCTGCGAGCTGCTGCACGAGGGCTCGAAGGTGCGGACGACGATGGTGCAGATGCCGGCGCTGAACACCCCGCAGTTCGACTGGGTGCTCAGCCGGGTGCCGGGGCGGGCGCGGCCGGTGGCGCCGGTCTACCAGCCGGAGGTCGCCGCACGTGCCATCGTGCACGCGGCCGGGCATCCGAGGCGCCGGGAGTACTGGGTGGGCGGGTCGACGGCGGCCACGCTCATCGCCAACGCCGTGGTCCCGGGGCTGCTGGACCGCTACCTCGCGCGTACGGGGTTCGACGCGCAGTGCGACGAGGGACAGCACGGCACCGCGGGCAACCTGTGGTCCCCGGCGGACGGACCGCACGGTCACGACTACGGCGCCCACGGCCGCTTCGACGCGGAGTCCCGTCCGGACAGCGTGGAGGACTGGCTGTCCCGCAACCGGACGCGCATCGGTGCGGGGATCCTCGCCGGGGGCCTGGGCGCCGCCGTCACGGCGGCCGGCCTGCGACGCCGTGGCTGAGCCGGTTGCCGAGCGCACGGACATGAGCGAACCCCGGGGCACGGCCCCGGGGTTCGCTCATGTCCACCGCGTTCAACGCGGCAGCTGAGGCAGCACCTTCGTCCGGTAGAAGTCGAAGAAGCCGCGCTGGTCCGGGCCGATCTGGTTGACGTAGACCACGTCGAAGCCCGCGTCCACGTACGCGGTGAGCGCGGACACGTGTTCGTCCACATCGTCGCCGCACACCCGGTTCTCCCGCACCATCTCCTCCGAGACCAGCGGCATCAGCTGCTCGAAGTGCCTCGGCGTCGGCAGCACCTGCCCCATCTCGCCGGGCAGCAGCTCGTTGGACCACAGCTCGAGGACCGTCCGCACGCACTCCTCGCGGTCCGTGCCGTAGCAGACCTTCACGCCGCCGCTCACCGGCTTGGTGCCGCCCCCGCCCTTGCGGAACTGCGTCACCATCGACTCCTCCGGCATCATCGTGATGTAGCCGTCGCCGACGCGCGCCGCCAGCGCCGTCGCCTCGGGCCCGAAACCGGAGATGTCGATCGGGACCGGCTCGTCGGGGATCGTGTAGAGGCGGGCGTTCTCCACCTTGTAGTGGGTGCCGTAGTGGGTCACCTGCTCCCCGGTGAACAGCCGGCGCATGATCTGGATCGCCTCTTCCAGCATCTCCAGGCGCACGGTCGTGGGCGGCCAGGCATCGCCGAGGATGTGCTCGTTCAGCGCCTCACCCGTGCCCACGCCGAGCCGGAACCGCCCGCCGGTCATCACCGCGCTGGTCGCAGCGGCCTGTGCCACCACCGCCGGGTGCACCCGCACGGTCGGACAGGTCACCGCGGTCTCGATCGGCAGCGACACCGCCTCCGAGAGCGCACCGATCACCGACCACACGAACGGGCTCTGGCCCTGTGCGTCGTTCCACGGGTGGTAGTGGTCCGAGATCCACAGCCGCTGGAATCCGGCCTGCTCGGCCATCCTCGCCTGTTCGATCAGATCCGCCGGGCCGAACTCCTCGCACGAGAGGAAGTAGCCGTACTCGGTCATGGGGGTGAACCTCCGGGGAGGGGGTACCGCGTCGGTCACCGGCCGGGTAACCGTGCGGGACATGGCGAAACGCCCGCCCGGCGGCGTTTGGGCGCCCTGACCCGGGGGACGCGGAAGGTCTCGCACGGGTGGCGCATCCGTGCGTCCGCCAGGCAGACGACGTACGCGCGAAAACGCCGGAGGCGCATCGTGAGTCGACCCCGCATCCTGATCGTCGGTGCCGGATTCGCCGGGTACCAGACGGCCCGCACCCTGGCCCGGCTGACCCGGCACCGGGCCGACATCACTCTGCTCAACCCGACGGACTACTTTCTGTACCTGCCCCTGCTGCCACAGGTGGCCACCGGCATCCTGGAGCCGCGACGGGTCGCCGTCTCGCTCTCCGGCACCCTGCGCCACGTCCGCCTGGTGCTCGGCGAGGCCGACGGCGTCGACCTCGACGCGCGCACCGTGCACTACACCGACCCGGAGGGCAACGGCGGCACCCTCGGCTACGACCGGCTCGTCCTCGCCGTCGGCAGCGTCAACAAGCTGCTGCCGATCCCCGGCGTCTCCGAGCACGCCCACGGCTTCCGCGGTATGCCCGAGGCGCTGTACCTGCGCGACCACGTGACCCGCCAGATCGAACTGGCCGCCACGTCCGACGACCCCAAGACCTGTGCCGCGCGCTGCACCTTCGTGGTGGTCGGCGCCGGCTACACCGGAACCGAGGTCGCCGCGCAGGGCAAGCGGTACACCGACGCGCTGGTGCGCAAGCAGCCGCTGCGCCAGGGCATCAAGCCGCGCTGGATGCTGCTGGACGTCGCTCCACGCGTGCTGCCGGAGATGGACGAGCGGCTCTCCCGCACCGCCGACCGCGTCCTGCGCAAGCGCGGCGTCGACGTGCGGATGGGAACTTCCGTGAAGGAGGCGATGCACGACGGAGTCCTGCTGACCGACGGGGAGTTCGTCGACACCCGCACGCTGGTGTGGTGTGTCGGCGTACGCCCCGACCCGTTCGTGGAGGGCCTCGGCAAGCCCCTGGAGCGCGGTCGGTTGCTCGTCGACCCCTACCTGCAGGTGCCGGGCCACCCCGAGGTGTTCGCCTGTGGTGACGCGGCCGCCGTGCCCGACCTGGAGAACCCCGGCCAGTACACGCCGATGACGGCGCAGCACGCCTGGCGGCACGGCAAGGTCTGCGCGCGCAACGTAGCCGCCTCCCTCGGCATCGGCTCCCGGCGCGCCTACCGCCACCACGACCTGGGCTTCGTCGTCGACCTCGGCGGCCCGCAGGCGGCAGCCGCCCCGCTCGGCATCCCGCTGTCCGGGCCGCTCGCCTCGGCCGTCACGCACGGCTACCACCTCGCCGCGATGCCCGGCAACCGCATCCGGGTCGCCGCCGACTGGCTCCTGGACGCCCTGCTGCCGCGCCAGGCCGTCCAGCTGGGGCTGGTCCGCTCCTGGTCGGTGCCGCTGGAGTCGTCGTCGCCCGAACTGGCTCGAGTACCAGGAGGAAATGGCAACGGCAACGGCAACCCGGGCAAGGAGGAACAGACATGAACACCCGTCATCTCACCGAACTCGCCCAGCAGCTGCGCGTCGACAGCGTCCGCGCCTCCGCCGCGGCCGGCTCCGGACACCCCACCTCCTCGATGTCCGCCGCGGACCTGATGGCCGTCCTGCTGGCCCACCACCTCCGCTACGACTTCGAACGGCCCGCCCACCCCGGAAACGACCGGTTCATCCTGTCCAAGGGGCACGCCTCACCCCTGCTGTACGCCGCCTACAAGGCCGCGGGGGCCATCAACGAGACGGAGCTGCTCACCTTCCGCAAGCTGGGCAGCCGTCTCGAGGGGCACCCCACGCCCCGTCGGCTGCCCTGGGTGGAGACCGCCACCGGCTCGCTCGGCCAGGGGCTGCCCGTCGGGGTCGGTATCGCGCTCGCCGGGCAGCGGCTGGACCGCACCGGCTACCGGGTCTGGGTGCTGTGCGGCGACAGCGAACTCGCCGAGGGCTCCGTGTGGGAGGCCGCCGAGCACGCCGGGTACGAGCACCTCGACAACCTGATCGCGATCGTCGACGTCAACCGGCTCGGCCAGCGCGGACCCACCCGCCACGGCCACGACCTGGACGCCTACGCGCGCCGCTTCAAGGCCTTCGACTGGCACACCGTCGAGGTCGACGGCCACGACGTCGAGGCGATCGACCGCGCCTTCGCCGAGGCCGAGTCCACCACCGGACAGCCCACCGTCATCCTCGCCCGCACCCTCAAGGGCAAGGGCGTCGCCGCCGTTCAGGACCGCGAGGGGCAGCACGGCAAGCCGCTGCCGGACGCCGACGAGGCGATCGCGGAACTCGGCGGCCTACGCGACCTCCACGTCGAGGTGCAGGGGCCGCCCGCCGCCCGCATGCTGCACGCCGTGCAGAGCGGCCACCTGGAACTGCCGCGCTACGACATCGGCGACGAGGTCGCCACCCGCGACGCCTACGGCCAGGCGCTCGCCGCGCTCGGCAACGCCCGCGGCGACGTCGTCGCGCTCGACGGCGAGGTCGGCGACTCCACCCGGTCCGAGTACTTCGGCAAGGAGCACCCCGAACGCTACTTCGAGTGCTACATCGCCGAACAGCAGATGGTCGCCGCCGCCGTCGGCATGGCCGCGCGCGGCTGGGTGCCGTACGCCTCCACGTTCGCCGCGTTCCTCACCCGCGCCCACGACTTCGTGCGCATGGCCTCGATCAGCGGCTCCGGCATCAACCTCGTCGGCTCGCACGCCGGCTGCGCCATCGGCCAGGACGGCCCCTCGCAGATGGGCCTCGAGGACCTCGCGATGTTCCGCTCGGTGTACGACTCGACCGTGCTGTACCCGTGCGACGCCAACCAGACCGCCCGGCTCGTCGCCTCGATGGCCGGCCGTGAGGGCATCCGCTATCTGCGCACCTCGCGCGGGAAGTCACCGGTGATCTACGGGCCCACCGAGGAGTTCCCGATCGGCGGTAGCAAGGTGCTGCGCGCCTCCCACGAGGACCGACTCACCATCGTCGCCGCCGGGGTCACCGTGCACGAGGCGCTGAAGGCCGCCGACGCCCTCGCCCACCAGGGCATCCGAGTACGGGTCGTCGACCTCTACTCGGTCAAGCCCGTCGACCGCGAGACCCTGCGCGAGGCCGCCGACCGCACCGGCTGCCTGCTCACCGTGGAGGACCACCGCGAGGAGGGCGGCCTCGGCGACGCGGTCCTCGACGCCTTCCTCGACGGGCGGCCCGTACCGCGTCTGGTGCGCCTCGCCGTCCGTACGATGCCGGGCTCGGCGACGCCCGAGGAGCAGCTGCACGCCGCCGGCATCGACGCCGAGTCGATCGCCGCCTCGGCCCGGCTGCTGGTGGAGCACGCCGTGGTGCCGTGAGCGGGGGGAGCGACATGAGCAGCACGCGGACCGTGCGGGCCGGCCGCCGCACGGTCGAGGTGCACCGGCCGGACAAGGTGCTCTTCCCCGGTGCCGGGGACGGGGAAGGAAAGGAGTACACCAAGGCCGACCTCGTGGCGTACTACCGTTCCGTCGCCCCCTTCATGCTGCCGCACCTGCGCGGACGGCCCCTGATGCTGGAGCGCCACCCGGACGGCGTGGACGGGCCCCTCTTCATGCAGAAGAACACTCCGGAGCACTACCCGGAGTGGATCCGCCGCGTCGAACTGGCCAAGGAGGGCGGCACCGTCTGCCACACCGTCTGCGACGACACCGCCACCCTCCTCTACCTCGCCGACCAGGCCTGCCTCACCCTGCACCGCTGGCTCTCCCGCGTCGACCGGCCGTCATGCCCCGACCGGATCGTGTTCGACCTCGACCCGGCGGACGGCGACTTCGGTCAAGTGCGCGCAGCCGCCCGGCTGGTGGGGGAGCTGCTGGACGAACTGCGGCTGCCGTCCGGTCTGATGACCACCGGCTCGCGGGGCCTGCACGTCGTCGTCCCGATCAGCGGCGGCCACGACTTCAACGAGGCACGTCAGTTCGCGAAGGACGCCGCCGACGTCCTCGCCGCCGCCCACCCCGACCTGCTGTCCACCGCCGCCCGCAAGAAGGACCGCGGCGACCGCCTCTACCTCGACGTGCAGCGCAACGGGTACGCGCAGACCGCCGTCGCCCCCTTCACCGTACGGGCGCTGCCGGGCGCACCGGTCGCCACGCCGCTGTCCTGGGGCCAGTTGGACGACCCGGATCTGAACGCCCGTCGCTGGACCGTCGCCGACGCGGTGGAGCAGGCCCGCACCGACCCCTGGGCGGACGTGCCGTCCCGGGGGCGTTCCCTCGCACCTGCCCGGCGGCGACTCGACGACCTGCACGGTTGAAGCCCGGCCGAAGCCGTCGGACATCCGAAGGTTTGGCCAACGCCTTTGTGGCCACCCGGTGGTGGAGGTGGCCATGTCGAACACATCACGTACACATTCACGGAACTCCCCCGAGAACGGCGACCGGGCGGACGGCCGGCCGAGCCCCATGGAGGTGCTGCGCCATGCGCGCGCCCAGTTCACGGAGCTCACCGGACTGGCCGCCGAGTCGGTGTCGTCCTTCGAACCCACCGAGGACGGCTGGACGCTCGAGATCGAGGTCCTCGAACTCGCCCGGGTCCCCGACACCATGAGTCTGCTCGCGAGCTATTCGGTGGACGTGTCCGCCGACGGCGAGCTCACCGGGTACCGGAAGGTCCGCCGCTACGAGCGCGGGAGGGCCGACACACGCAGGGGCGGCGGCAGCTAGCCCGCCGCACGCACCGACAGACAGACAAGGAGGGCCGGTCGGCATGACAGTTGTCCCGGCACAACAGACATCCGGAGGCGGCTCCAGCGGCCTGTACGACGTCCTGGAGCTCGTCCTCGACCGAGGGCTCGTCATCGACGCGTTCGTCCGCGTGTCCCTCGTCGGCATCGAGATCCTGAAGATCGACGTACGGGTCGTCGTCGCCAGCGTCGACACCTATCTGCGCTTCGCCGAGGCGTGCAACCGGCTCGACCTGGAGGCAGGCCCGCGAAAGGACCCCGGACTGCCCGACCTGGTCGGGGAGATGACCGAGTCCGGCGCGCGCGGCAAGTCCAAGGGGGCGCTGTCCGGCGCCGCCGAGACCATCTCCGACGCCTTCCGGCAGGCCCGCGGGGAGGCCCAGGGCGAACCGAGCCGGCGCACCCGTAAGTCGACGGCCTCGCGCGAGAAGAAGGAGGAGCAGGAGTGAGCACGTACGTCTACGGCATCGCCGCGGCCGACCACCCCTCGCTCCCCGACGGCATGGGCGGGGTCGGCGACCCGGCCCGCACCGTGCGCATCCTGAAGCGCGGCGAACTGGCGGCGATCGTCAGCGACGCCCCCGAAGGGCTGCGCCCCAAGCGCCGTGACCTGCTCGCCCACCAGAACGTACTGAGCGAGGCGGCCGCGGGCGGGCCGATCCTGCCCATGCGGTTCGGCAGCCTCGCACCGGACGACGACGCCGTCACCGGCGTCCTCGAGGAGCGCGCCGACCACTACCGGGAGCGGCTCGGCACCCTGGACGGCAAGGTCGAGTACAACATCAAGGCCAGCCACGACGAGGAGGCCGTCCTGCACCGCGTGATGGCCGAGAACCCCGAGGTCCGATCCCTGGCCGAAGCCAACCGCAAGGCGGGCGGCGGAAGTTACGAGGAGAAGCTCAAGCTCGGTGAGATGGTGGCGGCCGCGGTGCAGAGCCGCGAGGCCGAGGACGCCAGGGAGCTCCAGCGCGCCCTGGAGGCCGCCGCCGATGGCGTCAGCGTGGGCCCCGAGTCCACCGGCTGGCTCGCCAACGTCTCGTTCCTGGTGGCGCGTGACACGGCCGACACGTTCCTGGCCGCCGTCGAACAGCTCCGCAAGGCGCACCCGCACCTCGAGGTGCGGGTCAACGGGCCGCTGCCGCCGTACAGCTTCGTCGAACCGGGGCCCGCCGAGCCGGCGGGGACCACCGCGGGCATCGACGCCGGCGCTCATTAGCGGGGCCTTCGGCCCGAGCGGAAGGAGGACACGGTGGGACTGATCGGTGAGGTGCTGATGCTGCCGTTCGCCCCCGTGCGCGGCAGCGCCTGGGCCATCAGACAGGTGCTCCGTGAGGCGGAACGGATCTACTACGACCCCGCCGCCGTGAGGGCCGAACTCGCCCGCCTCGAGGAGCGACTGGGGGCGGGCGAGATCACTGAGGAGGAGTTCGACCGGCGCGAGGACGAACTGCTCGACCGGCTGGAGATCGCGCTGCGCTCCGGCGACACCACAGGCAACGGGACGTGACATGAACCGAACCGCACTGGGCCTCGCCGTAGGGGCCGGATACTTTCTGGGACGCACCAAGAAGCTGAAAATGGCGCTCGCGGTCGGCTCCCTGGTGGCGGGCAAGAAGCTCAACCTCAGCCCGCGGACGCTCGCGAACGCGGTGAACCAGCAGCTCATGAACGCTCCGCAGTTCAAGGAGATCGGCGACCAGTTGCGCCAGGAACTGCGAGGTGTCGGCAAGGCCGCCACCGGGGCCATGGTCGAGCGGCAGATGAACGCGCTCGCCGACCGGCTGCACGACCGTACCGCCCGGATGCGCGACGAGCTGCCCGAGGGCGGCTCCGGTAAGGACCGGGACGAGGACGACGACCGCGCGGCGCGGGACGACGACCGCGATGAGCGGGAGGACGGCAACCGCACCGAACGGGACGGAGACGACCGCCCGCCGCGCGGCGAGAGCGACCGCGAGAGCCGGCGGGAGGAGCCGTCCGGCAGGAGGGCGGCCAAGAAGGCCCCGGCGAAGAAGACCGCGGCGAAGAAGACCGCGGCGAAGAAGACCGCGGCGAAGAAGGCCCCCGCGAAGAAGGCGGTGGGCGGCTCGGCCGGCGCGGCCCGCAGGACGGCCGCGAAGAAGACCGCCGGCGCCCGCGGCGCGGGCTCCTCGAAGGGCGGTGACGACCGATGACCGACACCCTCGGATCGGCCACCTCCGCGGCCGGCAAGGCCACGGACGCGGCCACGGACAACCCCTTGACGCACCTCGCCCGCGGCGAGGCCGCGGACCGGCTGAAGGCCGAGGCCCAGGAGTACCTCACCGCGGGGGCCACGAAGCTGCTCACCGGCCTCGGCCGCAAGCTCGGCGAGACCACCGTCAAGCTCAACGACATCGCCGAAGGCAACAGCCCCGGCTTCGCCAAGCTGGCGCTCGACGGCGGCCGCAAGCTGGCCGAGGGCAAGGGACCGCTGCGCTCCGCCCTGGAACTCGGCGCCTCCCGCGCCAAGGACAACGTGAAGGAAGCCGTCAGCAACCTGGGGGGCGGCAAGGGCAGGAAGAAGGGCGGGGGCGGCAAGAAGCCCACCGTCATCATGGAGTCCGTCGACGTCGGCGTGCCGCTGCGCACCGCCTACGACCAGTGGACGCAGTACCAGGACTTCTCCACCTTCGCCAAGGGCGTCAAGAGCGCGAACAGTGCCGACGACACCCACTCCGACTGGCAGGCGAAGATCTTCTGGTCCAACCGCAGCTGGAAGGCGCACACCACCGAGCAGCTCGCCGACCGGCGCATCCAGTGGACGTCGGAGGGGGCCAAGGGCACCGCGAAGGGCGTCGTGACCTTCCACCCCCTGGGCGAGGACCTCACCCGGGTCCTGCTGGTCATGGAGTACTACCCGAGCGGCCTGTTCGAGAAGACCGGCAATCTGTGGCGGGCGCAAGGCCGCCGGGTCAGGCTGGATCTGAAGAACTTCGCCCGGTTCATCACCTTGAAGGGTGAGGCGGAGGACGGCTGGCGCGGCGAGATCCGTGACGGCGAGGTGGTCCGCAGCCACGAGGACGCGGTGGCGGACGAGGAGGCCGAGGAACCCGGCGACGAGGAACCCCACGACGAGGACGAAAGCGCCGAGTTGGAGGGCGGAGAGGACGAAGAGGGCGAGGAGCCCTACGCGGACGAAGAAGAGCCGGAGGGGCACGCGGACGAGGAGGAGCCGGAGGGGTACGCGGACGAGGAGGAAGGACCCGAGGCGGTCGAGGACGCGGAGGAAGGATCCTACGAGGACGCGGACGAGGAGGAAGGGTACGAGGACGCGGAAGGGTACGAGGACGCGGAGGGCGACGAGTACGCGGATGAGGAGCCCGGGGACGTCGCGCGCGGGGGCCGTCGATGACGACGCCCGGCCGGTTTCCCGAGCCGTACGGCGCCGGCGGCGGAGCCAACCTCGCCGACATCCTCGAACGCGTCCTCGACAAGGGCGTGGTGATCGCCGGCGACATCCGGATCAACCTGCTCGACATCGAACTGCTCACCATCAAGCTCCGCCTCGTCGTCGCCTCCGTCGACCGGGCGAAGGAGATGGGCATCGACTGGTGGGAGACCGACCCGGCGCTCTCGTCCCGCGCCCGCAACAACGAACTGGCCCGGGAGAACGCCGAACTGCGCGACCGGCTGGCCGAACTGGAGGGCGCGCGCGGCGAGAAGGAGGCATCGTGAACGGACTGCGGTACGTGTACGCCGTCTGCCGCCCCTTTCACGCGGCGCTCGAGGACGGCCCGGCGGGCGTCGCGGGCGTGCCGCCCAGGCAGTTGGCGCACGACGGCCTGGTCGCCGTCGTCAGCACCGTCCCCGAGGCGGACTTCGCCGAGGAGCCGCTCCGCGCCCGCCTGGAGGACCTGGACTGGCTGGCCGCCACCGCCCGCGCCCACCAGGGCGTCGTGGACGCGCTCACCGCCGTCACCACGCCCCTGCCGCTGCGGCTCGCCACGGTGTTCCGTGACGACAGCGGCGTACGCGCGATGCTCCAGGAGCGGGCGGACGACTTCCACCGCGCCCTCGACCGCTTGGACGGCCGGGTCGAATGGGGCGTCAAGGTGTACGCACAGACGGAACACACGCAAGAACAGACGCAAATGCATGGACAGCCACAGGGACAGACGCCGGGAACGGGAAGTCCGGGAGGGGCGGAAGGGGCCGGCAATGCTCCCCAGTTGGCGCGGAAACCGATCTCCGGCCGCGACTACCTGCGCCAGCGCCGTGTGCGCCGGCAGGCCCAGGAGGAAATGCAGGAGAACACCGAACGGTTCGCGCGCCGACTGCACGAGAATCTTTCCGGCTGCGCCGAGGATTTCCGGCTGCACGCCCCGCAGAATCCCGCGCTCTCCGGTTCTTCCGGTAGCAATGTGCTCAACGCGGCTTATCTCGTTCCGCGTTCCGGGTCCGAGGCGTTCGTGACAAAGGTGGAGCAGGAGAAAAGCGGAATTACGGGGGTGCGGGTCGAACTCACCGGGCCCTGGGCGGCGTACTCGTTCAGCGGCGTCGAAGGGCGGGAGGGGCCGTGACCGCCGACGGACTCCAGCACCGTCAGGTCGCCCTGGTGGACCTTCTCGACCGGCTGCTGTCCGGCGGCGTCGTCATCACCGGCGACCTCACCCTGCGCATCGCGGACGTCGATCTCGTCCGCATCGACCTCAACGCGCTGATCAGCTCGGTCGGCGCCCAGGTGCCGGCCCCCTGGCCGGAGGAGCGGTGACATGAGCGACGGACGCAACCGACTCGACCTGGAACCCGACACGGTGGAGCGGGACCTGGTCAAACTCGTGCTGACCGTCGTCGAGCTGCTGCGGCAGCTCATGGAGCGGCAGGCGCTGCGCAGGTTCGACACCGGTGAGCTGACCGAAGACCAGGAGGAGCGCATCGGCCTCACTCTGATGCTGCTCGAGGACCGTATGGCCGAGCTGCGGGAGCGCTACGGACTGCGGCCCGAGGACCTGAATCTGGACCTCGGGCCGCTTGGATCGTTGCTTCCGCGGGAGTGATCGCCGAAGGATCACGGGAATCAGGTGCCCGGGCGGATCACCGCCCGGGCACCGCCGATTCACCAGCGATACCATCGGCCCCGTCCGCCGGCCGCTGTAGTGCCGCGGGCCAGGAAGCCCACCAGCCAGACGACCAGCACGGCCAGGGCGATCCACCACAGTGCCTTCACGGCGAATCCGACGCCGAAGAGAATCACGGCCAGAAGAAGAACGAGCAGGATCGGAACCATAGTCACACCTCCTGTCATTCATGTTTCCCGAACAGCGGGAATCAGGCCTCTTTTCGGCAGAGAATTTCTCCGTGCAGCACCGAGAACCATCCGTCCTCGTGCCCGCCCCATTCCCGCCAGGCAGCCGAAACGGCCCTCAGTTCTTCGACGGTCGCATGGCCACCACCCGTCGCCCGTTCGGCGTACGCGGAGGCGAGCGTGCGGTCCGCCCACAGCCCGCTCCACCAGGCCCGCTCCTCGGCGGTGGCGAAGGTCCAGGTGCCGGAGGTGGCGGTGACGTCCTTGATGCCCGCCTGCAGCGCCCAGGACTTCAGGCGCCGCCCCGCGTCGGGCTCGCCGCCGTTGGCGCGGGCGACCCGCTCGTACAGGTCCAGCCAGTCGTCCAGGCCCTGGGACGCCGGATACCAGGTCATGGCCCCGTAGTCGGCGTCGCGCGCGGCGATGAAACCACCCGGCCGGGTGACTCGGCGCATCTCGCGCAGCGCCTGCACCGGGTCACCCACGTGCTGGAGCACCTGGTGGGCGTGGACCACGCAGAACGTGTCGTCCGGGTAGTCCAGCGCGTGCACGTCCGCGACCGCGAAGTCCACGTTGGTGACCCCGCGGGCGTCGGCCGCCGCCCGGGCCTGGTCCAGGATCTCCGGGGCGCGGTCGACGCCCGTGACGTGACCGTCGGGAACCAGGGCCGCCAGGTCCGCGGTGATGGTGCCCGGCCCGCAGCCGATGTCCAGGATCCTCATGTGCGGCTTCAGCGAGCCGAGGAGGTACGCCGCGGAGTTGGCGGCGGTCCGCCAGGTGTGCGAGCGCAGCACGGACTCGTGGTGGCCGTGCGTGTAGACGGCCGTCTCCTTCGGCATGACGATCCTCTTCCCCTCGTACGGACCCGGGCGTCGCCGCGGGCGGTACGTGTCACGGTAAGCGATCGAACCGAATAATGAGACGGCCGTCTTATGATATGGACGAGTGGCTGTGGCAGGGGACGGTGGGTGCCGGGCGCCCTCAACACCGGCGGTGCAGGGTTCAGTCGGCGGGAAGCGGCCGGTAGACGGTCAACGCCTCGGGCAGGGCCTCGAGGCTCACTTCGCCCTGGACGGCGGTGACCTCTCCGTCGTAGGCGAGGAGGGTGCCGGGGGCGACTCCGTCCAGGTGCAGTCGCCGGACCCGTAGGGCGGCGTGGAACGGTGAGCGCGACAGCGGGCCCGCGAACGCGGCCGCCAGCAGGCGGGCGGCGGGCCGGCGCCCGCCGTGCACGACGCGCACGTCGAGCAGTCCGTCGGCCAGGTCGTAGCGGCGTCCGGGCACCAGGCCCATACGGTGGTAGGTGCCGTTGCCCGCGAACAGGAGCCACAGCGGGTGCGTGCGGTCGCCGACACGTACGGCCAGGGGGTGGCGGTCGGCCCGCAGGACCCGCCAGGCGGCGAGCACACCGGCCGGCCACCCTCCGATCCGGGGGGACCAGCGTTCCCGCTCGCGCACCAGCTCCGGGTACACGCCGAGGCTGCAGGTGTTCAGGAAGCAGCCCTGGGTCTCACCCGAGGTGAACCGGCCCACGTCGACACGGACGGCGTCGCCCCGCGCGAGGGCGCCCACCAGGTCACGAGGGTCCTCCACGCCGAGGTCCAGCGCGAAGTGGTTGAGGGTGCCGCCGGGAAGCACGGCGAGCGGGAGGCCGTGGCGCAGGGCCACGCCGGCCGCCGTGTTCACCGTGCCGTCGCCGCCGCACACGCCGAGGACACGGGCGCGGGCGGCCGCCTTCTCCAACTCGGTGCGGACCTCGGACGGTTCGCACTCCACGGTCTCCGCGCCGGGAAGCGCGTCCGTGAGCGCCCGTACCCGCTCCCAGGTCGCCGCGCCCTTGTTCACGACGACCACGAGCCCCGTGCCGTCGCCGAGCGCGGGCGCGAGGGGTTCCGGCGCGGCGGCGGCCTCGAGGGAGCGCCGGCGGTCGGGCGGCGGCAGCTGATCGCGGGTCGGGACGAGGCCCCGTACGGCGTAGGCGGCGCCCACGCCGAGGGCGGCGCCCGCGAGGACGTCGCTCGGGAAGTGGACGCCGGTGTAGACGCGGGAGACGGCGACGGCGGTGGCGAGCGGCGCGACGGCGGCACCCCAGCCACGCGACTCCAGGGCGACACCGGTGGCGAAGGCGGCGGCCGAGGCGGAGTGGCCGGAGGGGAAGGACGTGGTGATCGGCTGCCGCTTGAGCCGGCGCACGGCCGGGACCGGATCGAGGACGGGGCGGGGGCGGCGGACCGAGCGCTTGCCGAGGGTGTTGATGGTGGCGGAGGCGAGCGCGAGGGAGGCGACACCGCGGGCGGCCGCGCGGCGGGCCCGGGGGCTGCGGGTGGCGGCGAGGGCGGCGGCGGTGGCGAACCACAGCACGCCGTGGTTGGCGGCCCGGCTCAGGCGGGGGAGCAGGGGGTCGGCGCCGGGCCAGTGGCGGGCGGCGACGGACTCGAACAGTCGGCAGTCGAGGCCGAGGAGGCGGTCGCGGAGGGGGTGGGGACCGGCTGGCTGGGTGGTGAGGTCGACATCAGCGCTCATGGCCCTGCGGGTACCCCGACGAAGGCTTTTCGCCCCCGCCGCCCTGCCCTTCCACCCCTGGGGCTGAGCCCCGGGGGCAGAGCTTCAAGCGCAGGCGGGGGCCGTGGACGTAGTCCCGGCCGGGATCAGAGGCGGAGCCCTGTCGGGGGTGAAGGGGCGGAGCCCCTGGAGGTGGGACGGGTAGGGGCGGCGGGGCGAAAACCCTTTGCTCGGCTTCGGCGCGGCCGTTGACAATGCGCCCCATGGGACACCTTGAAGCCGCGCACCTCGAGTACCACCTCCCCGACGGGAGGACCCTGCTCGGAGACGTGTCCTTCCGCGTCGGCGACGGCACCGTCGTCGCACTCGTCGGACCCAACGGCGCAGGCAAGACCACCCTGTTGCGCCTGCTCTCCGGCGAGCTGAAACCCCACGCCGGCACCGTCACCGTCACCGGCGGCCTCGGCGTCATGCGACAGTTCGTCGGGTCCGTACGCGACGACACGACCGTACGCGACCTTCTCGTCTCGGTCGCCCCGCCCCGCATCCGCGAAGCGGCCCGCGCCGTCGACACCGCCGAGCACTCCATCATGACCGTCGACGACGAGGCCGCCCAGATCCGCTACGCGCAGGCGCTCGCCGACTGGGGCGAGGCCGGCGGCTACGACGCCGAGACCCTGTGGGACATCTGCACCACCGCCGCACTCGGCGTCCCCTACGACAGGGCCCAGTGGCGCCAGGTCCGCACCCTCTCCGGCGGCGAGCAGAAACGGCTCGTCCTGGAGGCCCTGCTGCGCGGCGGCGACGAGGTCCTGCTGCTCGACGAGCCCGACAACTACCTCGACGTACCCGGGAAGCGGTGGCTCGAGGAACGGCTGGCCGAGACCCGCAAGACGGTCCTGTTCGTCTCCCACGACCGCGAGCTGCTCGCCCGCGCCGCCGAGAAGATCGTCACCGTGGAGCCCGGGCCGGCCGGTGCCGACGCCTGGGTGCACGGCGGCAGCTTCGCCACGTACCACGAGGCCCGCCGCGAGCGGTTCGCCCGCTTCGAGGAGCTGCGCCGCCGCTGGGACGAGAAGCACGCCCAGCTGAAGAAGCTGGTGCTGAACCTCCGCCAGGCGGCGACCGTCAGCCATGAGCTGGCGTCCCGTTATCAGGCCGCTCAGACCCGGCTGAGGAAGTTCGAGGAGGCCGGCCCGCCGCCGGAGCCGCCGCGCGAGCAGAACATCACCATGCGGCTCAAGGGCGGCCGTACCGGCGTACGGGCCCTGACCTGTCAGGGGCTCGAACTCACCGGGCTGATGAAACCGTTCGACCTCGAGGTCTTCTACGGCGAACGGGTCGCCGTCCTCGGCTCCAACGGCTCCGGCAAGTCCCACTTCCTGCGCCTCCTCGCCGGTGACGACGTCTCCCACACCGGGCAGTGGAAGCTCGGCGCACGGGTCGTACCGGGCCACTTCGCCCAGACCCATGCCCATCCGGAGCTCCAGGGCCGCACCCTCCTCGACATCCTCTGGAAGGAGCACGCCCAGGACCGCGGCGCGGCCATGTCCCGGCTGCGGCGCTACGAGCTGACGGGCCAGGCCGAGCAGCGCTTCGACCGGCTCTCCGGCGGCCAGCAGGCCCGGTTCCAGATCCTGCTCCTCGAACTCGAGGGGGCGACCGCGCTGCTGCTCGACGAGCCGACCGACAACCTCGACCTGGAGTCCGCCGAGGCGCTTCAGGAGGGACTGGACAGCTTCGAGGGCACGGTACTCGCCGTCACCCACGACCGCTGGTTCGCCCGCTCCTTCGACCGCTACCTCGTCTTCGGCGCCGACGGCCGGGTACGGGAGACATCGGAGCCCGTGTGGGACGAACGCAGAGTGGAGCGCGCACGCTAGTGCTGTGGCCGGAAAGGTTCACCGGCTCGCGACGCCCGGCACGGCACCTCGCCGCGTTGTCGCATCGCCCGAGCACATCCAGTACGCGGGCGACGCTCCGCCGTGCGATGCACCGCACCGGACGCAGCGAGCTTTCCGGCGAACCCTTCCGGCCACAGCACTAGGCGCAGGCCCGGCGCATGCCGGCGTGCGCCGGGCCTGCGCCTATGCCCAGCGCAACAGCGCGCCCACTCCACCCACCGGGCCGCTCCTGGCGGCCGTCACCGAGACGGCCGCCGCGCCCGTCTCCACCGCGGAACGCAGCAGCGCGTCGTCCGCGCGGGCCGACCAGGCGTGCCGCTCGCCCACCGCCTTGAGGTCCGTGCGGCGCACCGCGACCTGGTCCGGGTCCTCGCCGATCCACACCTCACGGCGGGTGTCCGGGCCGTCCGGATTGATCAGGAGTTCGTCGATACGGTGTTCGCGTGCCGCCTCGATCACCGCCGGCACGCCCTCGACCGCGCCCGCACGACCCTCCTCGTCCGGTGCCCGGGCGGCCAGGAAGCGCTCGAGCTCCTGTTCGGCGCGGCGCTGCACATGCTCGGTGCGGATCCGCTCCACCTCCTCGTCCAGCAGCCGACTGCCCGCACCGTGGGTCGTCTCGGCCACCTGGTCCTCGAGCCGGCGCGGCAGCCGCTCGTGCACCGAGCGCCGTTCGCGTATCTCGCCGACCAGGACCACCAGGTCGGCGCCGGTCTCCTCCTGGCAGACGGCGAGCGCGTCCGCGATCTCCGCCGCGTTGTGCTCCCAGGTGTTCTCCACGCGCAGCTGGAAGTGGCGCACCGACCAGTCGGCGCTGCTCGTCCGGTGCAGCGGATGCTGCTTCCCGGTCACCGACCCGGCCTGCCGGCTGCCGAGGGCCCCGCGCAGCTCGAACTCGGCGCCCTTGCGGTCGATGTACGCCACCACGCACACCGGTTCCTCGTTCGCGAGCTCCAGCAGCGGCGCCGTGTGCGGCAGCGTGGCCCACAGCGCGCAGGAGCCCTGCGGCGGCGCGGCCAGCGGCGGATCGAGGACCACCTCGCCCGCACGGGCGAACAGGGCCCTGCCGTGCGGCTCGGGGGAGTGGGCCAGGTCCTCGACCGCGGACTGCACGGCCCGGCACGTCGGCTCGTCCGCGCCCTGGTCGGCGAGCTCGCGGTACAGGGACTGAGCGGTCAGGGAGCGTTCGTGAGGCGTGGACTCCGTGCGCCGGGAGGTGTCGACGTATACGGAGGCCCAGGGGCCGGGATGTTCGTACAGTGGATGGAGAAAGGCGAGATCCATGGCTCCCTCCCGGATGCCGCTCGGGGTATTGCTTTTCCGGGCGGGTACCCGGACCGCACCGACGAACACGACGAGCGGGGTACCAGCAATGACCGGAGTCGACCCGGGCCGGCTGACCGACCAGCAGCTCATGAAGGAGCTGGAGACGATCCACCGGACGCGCCACGACACGCTGCTCTACGGCTCGAACGACGCGTTGCGCACGCACAACGACCGGATGGCGCAACTGGAGGGCGAATACCTCCGCCGACATCCGCGCCGCCCGACCGCGGCCGGCCGCACCCGCGACGGCGCCCGGGAGCGCGGCACCTGTGAAGAACCCCAGGAAGCCGAACCGACCCGCTGACCGCCTGCGCGAGGACCCGCCCCGCAGCCCCGATCGGGGCTGCGGGGCGGGTCCTTTCCGCTTGTTCCGCCGGTTGGGCGAGGGTTGTGGGTGGTGCCTGCGCCGATTCACGCCTGTGGTTCACATGTCGCGGGTGCACCTGTGTCTCGTTCAGCCGTTCAGCCGTTCTGGCGGGTGAACTCCGTCAGGATCGCCTCGTCGAACGCCTTCAGATCGTCCGGCTTCCGGCTGGTGATCAGCAGGTTGCCGTCGCGGTCGATGTGCACCTGCTCGTCGACCCAGGTGCCGCCCGCGTTGCGGATGTCCGTCTTCAGGCTCGGCCATGACGTCAGGGTGCGGCCCCGTACGGCGTCGGCCTCGATCAGCGTCCACGGGCCGTGGCAGATCGCGGCGACCGGCCGCCCCTGGTCGAAGAACGCGCGGACGAACCCCACCGCCTGCTCGTCCATCCGCAGGAAGTCGGGGTTCGCCACCCCGCCCGGCAGCACCAGCCCGTCGAAGGACTCGGCCTGCACCTCACCGACCACCGCCTCCACCGGGAACGTGTCCGCCTTGTCCAGGTGATTGAACGCCTGCACCTGGCCCGGCTTCGTCGACACCAGGACCGGCTGGTGGCCGGCGTCCTTCACCGCCTGCCAGGGCTCGGTCAGTTCCACCTGCTCCACGCCCTCGGGCGCGGTCAGGAACGCGATACGCATGATGTTCACAGTCCTTTCTGTGCCTGTGCGTGCCATACGGCTGCCTGCCACACGGCCTCGTCGCCCGCCTCCTCCGGCGCCTTCCCATCGCGCGCCCGGCGCCGGGCGGCCCGGACACACCGCAGCAGCTCCTCGCCGTACGGCAGGGCCACACACGCACCGATCGCCGCCGCGATGCCCATGACATAGCCCCGGGGCAGCGGCCGGCGCCGCCGCACCAGCCGCCAGGCGCGCGGGTCGCCCCGACCGCCGCGCAGCAGCGACCGCACCTGGTCGGAGTGCAGACACCCGAGCGCGGCGAGCGCCGCGAACGGCAGCGACTCCAGGAAGCTGTGGATGTGCTGCTCCACCGGCCTGACCTCACGGTCGCTGTCCTCGGCGGTGCGCACGTCCCACAGCGCGGTCGCCTCGTGCACCGCGGTGCCCGCCAACTGCACGCACAGCAGCAGCGGGTTGACCTCGTAGCGCAGGGTGAGCGCGATGGGCACGCCCACCTCGGTCATCATCAGCGCGTGGATCAACGACTCCTTCGTCCCGGACGTGTCCTCGATGCGGGTGCGCCGGTGCATCAGCCAGTCGGCGAGGCCCGGCGCGAACCAGAACGGCAGCAGCCCGTACAGCAGGTAGCGGGTCGTCGCGTCGCCGACGTCCACGGTGGCGCCGTACGCGCTGACCCGGTCGGCCCGGCCCCGGCGGCTCACGCGGGCACCCCGCCGCGCCCGCCTCCGGGCTCGGCCTGGCTGATGTCCGCGAGCGCCGACGTCGGGTCCTGCGCGACGGCCAGGTCACCCAGGCTCACCATGCCCACCGGCCGGCCGTCCTCGACGACCGGCAGCCGGCGGACGGCGTGCCCGCGCATGAGGTCCACGGCCGTGGACACGGGATCGTCGGGACCGACCACCACCGGGTCGGGGGTGCACACCGCACGGGCGCTCACGGTCAGCGGGTCGGCGCCGTCCGCGACGGCACGCAGCGCGATGTCACGGTCCGTGAGTACACCGACGACGTGCCCGTCCTCGGCGACCAGGACGTCCCCGATGTCCTCGGCGCGCATCAGCTGCGCCGCCTCCACCAGTGAGGCGTCCGGGAGGACCGCCACGACGCCCTGCGTCATGACCTCCCTGACGAAATCAGCCATGGCCTGCTGTCCTTTCCTGCCCCCGGCCGTCAGGGGGCGGCTGTGTCGGCGGGACGACGCCCGCAGTACCCGCGCGTCGGATGCCTATGCGCTCCGGCCCGCCCCCTCGCCGCCCACGATCGCCTCGGCGAGCTCCTGCGCGTTGGCGTAGCGCGAGGAGCGCGGCAGTCGCTCCAGGGGGGCGACCAGGGCGTCCGGGGCGTGGTGGCGGCGCAGGGCGTCGATCAGCTCGGGCGGGCGGCCCGGGAACGCCGTACGCCCCAGGATCCGCGCCAGCTCGAAGCGCACATCGGCCACGGACCGCGCGCCGCCCGGAATCACCGGACCGGCCCACACCGCCGGGTCGTCGTCGGCGGTCGGCTCGGGGTCGTGCCACTCCTCGGTCCGCGTCGGGTGGCCCGAGCGCAGCAGTCCCTGGAGTTCGTGCTTCATCTCGTCGTCGCGGTGGACGTTCAGCCGGTCGCTGCCTCGCTGCATGAGTCCCTCCATATGTCGCGTGGCCCCGCGTGTACCCGAGGGGCGGCGGTCGACACGGCCGCCCCGCAGGTGATGGTCCGCTTTCGGCCGTGTCCGGGTCTCGATACGGCTCCTCACGACTCCTTGTCGCCGCGTGTGGGCAGGAACTCCTGCACCTTCGCCTTGAACCCCTGGCGGATCATCCCGACGCGGTCCGCGTCGCCCTTCAGGATCGAGGCCGCCGTGGCCTGCATCTGCTCCCAGCTGGCGTGCGGCGGGATCGGCGGCACCGCCGGGTCGGTCAGGAACTCGACGACCGCCGGGCCGTCCGCCTCCAGCCCCGCGCGCCAGCCCGCCTCCACATCCTCCGGCTTCTCCACCCGGATGCCGGTCAGGCCCAGGGAGCGGGCGAAGGCGGCGTACTGCACGTCGGGGATCTCCTGCGACGGCAGGAACGACGGGGCGCCCTCCATCGCGCGCATCTCCCACGTCACCTGGTTGAGGTCGTGGTTGTTCCACACGGCCACCACCAGCCGCGGGTCCTCCCAGCGGTCCTTGTACTTCGCCGCCGTGATCATCTCCGCGAGGCCGTTCATCTGCATCGCGCCGTCACCGACCAGCGCGATCACCGGCCGGTCGGGGTGGGCGAACTTCGCGCCGATCGCGTACGGGACCCCGCTGCCCATCGTCGCCAGCGTCCCGGACAGCGACCCGCGCATGCCGGGCCGCATCGTCAGGTGCCGTGCGTACCAGTTCGCGACCGAACCCGAGTCGGAGGTGATGATCGCGTTGTGCGGCAGCATCGGGTCCAGGGCGCGGGCCACGTACTCCGGGTTGATCGGGTCCGCGGACAGCTCCGCCCGCTTCTGCATGACCTCGTGCCAGCGCGACACGTTCGCGCACACGGTCTCGAACCACTCGCGGCCGCGGTCCTTGTCCAGCAGCGGGATCAGACGCTGCAGGGTCGCCCTGGCGTCGCCGACGAGGTTCACCTCGTACGGATAGCGCATGCCGATCATGTGCGGGTCGATGTCGATCTGCACGGCCCGCGCCTTGCCGAAGTCCGGCATGAACTGCGTGTACGGGAACGACGAGCCGATGGTGAGCAGGGTGTCGCAGTCGCGCATCAGCTCGTACGACGGGCGGGTGCCCAGCAGACCGATCGAGCCGGTGACGTACGGCAGCTCGTCACTGAGCACGTCCTTGCCGAGCAGCGCCTTGGCCACACCCGCGCCCAGCAGCTCGGCGATCTGCTGCACCTCGGTCACCGCGCCGGCCGCGCCCTGACCGATCAGGATGGCCACCTTGTCGCCGGCGTTGAGGACCTCCGCGGCCTTTTCCAGGGACTCCTGCGAGGGTACCGCCGTCCAGGCGCTGCGGCCGAGACTGGAGGGGACCATCTTGAACTCGTGCGTCGGCGGGGAGTAGTCCAGCTCCTGCACGTCACCGGGGATGATCAGGGCGGTGGGGGCGCGGCGCGCGTACGCGGTGCGGATCGCGCGGTCGAGGACGTTCGGCAGCTGCTCGGGGACCATCACGGTCTCCACGAAGTCCGAGGCGACGTCCTTGAAGAGGGTGTGCAGGTCGACTTCCTGCTGGTACGAGCCGCCCATCGCCGTGCGGTGGGTCTGGCCGACCAGCGCGAGCACGGGCACGTGGTCGAGCTTGGCGTCGTACAGGCCGTTGAGCAGATGGATGGCGCCGGGTCCCGAGGTGGCCGCGCACACACCGAGACGGCCGCTGAACTTGGCGTAGCCGACCGCCTCGAACGCGGCCATCTCCTCGTGCCGCGCCTGCAGGAACCGCGGCCTGTCCTCGGCGCGGCCCCAGGCGGCGAGCAGCCCGTTGATGCCGTCGCCGGGGTAGCCGAAGACTTGCTCCACGCCCCACTCGCGCAAGCGCGAAAGGACGTGGTCGGCGACCTTGGTGGCCATCGGGAACCTCCCGTGGGAAGAGGGGGCGTACGGATCGCACCTGTCGAGTCACCCGGCCGGTGCGGGGAAAACCTGCCGCCCGACGGTGAGCCCGGGCGCCGCGGGGACGCCATGAGGGGTCGGCGTGGGGGCGGGTGGCACGCCCGCGAGCCGTCCAGGGCGCCGGCCTGCGAGTCGTCCAGGGCGCCGGGGAGGCGGCACGGCGCCCGTGCGATGCGTCGTCCGCAGCGCGCCGGGACAGGGCCGAAGACTTTCCGAAGACCGGTGTTTGCGGTGAATACGCCCGGGCAGGCGCGACTCAGTGCTTCGGACAGGAGGCACGTCCGTGGGAGCGGTGAATCACGCCACGGTGTGCCCTGTCGCACCCGCCCACCCCCTCCCACGGTGACCGTCCACCCAAGGCACCCAGCAAGGCACCAGCAAGGGAGTTGCGACGCACCATGCAGAACCGAGCTAGCGTGAAGCACCACCCCCACGACGACGCCCCCGACACGACGGAGGCCTTCCGCAGGCTCGCCTCGCTTCCCCAGGGCCCAGAGCGCGACGCGCTCCGTGACGAGATCGTCGAGGCGTGGCTGCCCATGGCCGAACGGCTCGCGGGTCGCTTCCGCAGTCGTGGCGAGAGCTTCGAGGACCTGCGTCAGGTCGCGTTCCTCGGCCTGGTGAAGGCCGTGGACCGGTACGACCCCGAGCGCGGGCACGCCTTCGAGAGCTATGCCGTCCCCACCGTCACCGGTGAGATCAAGCGGCACTTCCGCGACCACATGTGGACCCTGCACGTGCCGCGGCGCGTCCAGGACCTGCGCAACCGCGTCCGCTTCGCCGTCCAGGACCTGTCGCAGACCATCTCGGGCCGCAGGCCCACCGTCGCCGAGATCGCCGAGCACGCCAACATGAGCGAGGAGGACGTCCTGGCCGGCCTCGAGGCCCTGGAGAGCTTCACGGCGCTCTCCCTGGACGCCGAACTGCCCGGCAGCGAGGACGGGTACTCGCTCGGCGACTCGCTCGGCTCGCCCGACCCCGCGCTCGACACCGTCGTGGACCGCGAGGCCGTCAAGCCCCGCATCCAGGCCCTCCCGGAGCGCGAACGCGCCATCCTGTACATGCGCTTCTTCGACGACATGACCCAGAGCAGCATCGCCGAGCAGCTCGGCATCTCCCAGATGCACGTCTCCCGCCTGATCAGCCGCTGCTGCTCCCGGCTGCGCGAGCAGGTGATGCGGGACGCCGTCTAACGGACGGCGCGCAGCGCCAGCGCGATGTGACGGGACATCATGTCCATCGCCTGCGCCTCCGCCATCGAGAACGCCGGCCGGGCCCCGCTGCGGAACAGTGTGAGCACGCCCCGCACGGTGCCCCCGTCGGTGAGCGGCACGCACAGCAGGGACGTCACGTTCGCGCGGACGAGGACGGGAGCACCCGAGGTATCACGCCCGAAGGCCTCCGGGTCCTCCGGCCGCACCCGCAGGACCGTGGATCCGCCGCGGGCCGCCTCGACGACGAGGGGGCACCCGGCGGGGTCCTGCGCGACCAGCGCGTCCGCGTCCTCACCGGGCGGTCCCAGTACCGCCGTGCGGGTCAGGCGCCCGTCTCCCGCGTCCGCCACCACCCAGTCCGCGAACCGGCCGTGCAGCACCCGGGCCGCCTGCTCCAGGCCGGCCCCGGCCGGCGCGGTGAGCAGCGCACTGGTCATCGCGTCCAGCAGGTCCATCAGCGCCGCGTGCCGAGCGGTCTCGGTCAGGTTCGGGATGCCGCCGGGCGGGGTGTGCTCGCCGGCCGGCACCCGGGTGTCCGCGGGCTGCAGCACCACCATGACCGCCGTGCGCGGTTCCCCGCTCGGCCGCACCGCGACCAGCGTCGCCCGTACCGGCACCGACGGATGCTGCGGCAGACGTACCGTCATGCTGCGGTCGCCCTCGCCGCGCGCCACCGCGGCCGTCTGCGAACGGAACGCCGCCCGGTCGGCGTGCGCCAGAAGCCCGGTCAGCGGGCGGCCCGTCGCATAGCCCGCGCGCACCCCGGTGAAGGAGATGGCCGCGAAGTTCAGCCGCCGCACCACCGTCTCGCGGTCCACGAGCGCGACCGGCACCGGGAGCCGCTGGAAGAGGGTCTTGAGCAGTTGCTGCTCCTGGCGCTCACCGGAACCGGCCGGGGCGCCCCCGGCGCCCGTGGACAGCCGCTGATACCACGGCCACAACTGGCCCGCCACATGGTCGAGTTCGAAGATCGCCGCGTCGAGCACCGAGGGCAGGTCGTCCGCGGGTATGGCACGGGCCGCCTTGAGCGCCGCGACCCGGCGGACGAAATCCGCCAGTTCTTCACCGAACTCGTCCGTCTGCGTCATGCGACGAACCTAACCCGGACCTGCTGCTTGCCGGGGGGCTGCGCACGGAACCGGCCACGTCCTCACGGACGCCGTTTTCCACCGGGGCGAGCGGGCAGCCGCCCGAAGAGGAGGTGAAGGATGCCGGAGACCGGACAACTCGGTTACCACCCGGGGGGTTACCACCTGGCGGCTGAATCCCCCGAGTCCGCCCTCCCGGGGCGCCGGCTGTCGGAACTCGTCGAACAGGCCGCGCGGTGCACCCCCGACTGCTGCGGCGCCAGCATCACGGTCGTGGAAGGCGGTGTCGAGGGCGGTACGGACCGACCCGCCGCCGTCACCCACCCCGATCTCGCCCCGCTCGTCACCGTCCAGCTCCGCGGCGGCGACGGGCCGATCCCCGCGGCGCTGGAGTCGGGCGAGTCCGTCGAGGCCCTGGATCTGCTGCGCGAGGAGCGCTGGCCGGAGTACCGCGCCCTCGCCCTCGACGCCGGTGTACGGTCCAGCGTCACGATCCCCTTCTGGCGGTCCGGGCTGGCCGTCACGCTCAGCCTCTACAGCTTCCGGCCCGGGACCCTGAAGGGCGCCCCGCACGGCCCCGCCCGGGTGCTCGGCGACCTCGCCGTGGGCTGCCTGGTGCGCGACCGCTCCTACCGTGCCGCCCTCACGGAACTCGACCAGCTCGGCGCCGCCCTGCGCTCCCGGCCCGTCGTCGACCAGGCGTGCGGCATCGTGATGTACGTCCTCGGTTGCGACGCCGAGACGGCCTTCCAGGTACTGCGCCGCATCTCCCAGGGCGCCAACCGCAAACTCGCCGACGTCGCCGCCGGCGTCGTGGACAAGCGGGGCCGCGGCCTGGAACGGGAGCTGGTCTCCCTGGCCGGCTGATCCCTCGGTGCGCGGCCTGTCCGTCACCCGCACGGCGGTGCCGGTCGCGCGAATGGGGCACGGCCGCGCGCGGGCCGCGGCCGGGCGGGCTGTCATGGAGGAACCCGGCCGAAGGAGCCCGCCCCATGCGCTGCACTGCCCGAGTCCTGTCCGCCGCCGCTCTGGCCGGTGCCGCCCTGGGTACCGCCGCCACGAACGCGTCCGCCGATTCGTCCGCCGACATCACCCCACGCTCCGTCGCGCCCGGCGACACGGTCACCGTCTCGGTGTCCTGCGACGCGGTCGGCGCCGGCCTGCCCGACGCCATCGAGGGCGCCTCCCAGGCGTTCGAGGGGGGCAGGGTGCGGCTTCACCGGGTCGACCGCGACGACGACGATGACCGGACCGAACGCCGGGGCGGTGTCCGCTACCGCGGCACGGCCCGCGTCCCGGCCGGCGGGAGCGTGAACGCCGTCGCCGACCTGGCCGGCCGCGAGGCGTCGTGGGGCGTGGACGGACGGTGCCCGGGGGGCCCGGGCGGCCGTGAGAGACCGTGGACCGTCTCGTTCACCGTGTACTGGGAGGACCACGGCCACCACCACGACGGCGACGCCCCGCCGAGCGGCAGGCAGCAGCAGGGGGACGGTCAGTCCCAGGGGTCTGGGAGGCAGCAGGGGGACGGTCAGTCGCAGGGGTCTGGGAGGCAGCAGGGGGACGGTCAGTCGCAGGGGTCTGGGAGGCAGCAGGGGGAGGGTCAGGGCAAGCAGCAGGGGGACGGTCAGTCCCAGGGGTCTGGGAGGCAGCAGGGGGACGGTCAGTCCCAGGGGTCTGGGAGGCAGCAGGGGGACGGTCAGTCCCAGGGGTCTGGGAGGCAGCAGGGGGACGGTCAGAGCAAGCAGCAGGGGGACGGTCAGTCCCAGGGGTCTGGGAAGCAGCAGGGGGACGGTCAGTCCCAGGGGTCTGGGAAGCAACAGGGGGACGGGCTGGGGTCTGGGAGGCAGCAGGGGGAGGGGCAGGGCAAGCAGCAGGGGGACGGTCAGTCCCAGGGGTCTGGGAAGCAACAGGGGGACGGGCAGGGGTCTGGGAGGCAGCAGGGGGAGGGGCAGGGCAAGCAGCAGGGGGACGGTCAGTCCCAGGGGTCCGGGAAGCAGCAGGGGGAGGGTCAGGGCAAGCAGCAGGGGGACGGGCAGTCGCAGGGGTCCGGGAAGCAGCAGGGGGACGGGCAGGGGTCTGGGAGGCAGCAGGGGGAGGGGCAGGGCAAGCAGCAGGGTGACGGCCAGTCCCAGGCGTCCGGCAAGCAACAAGGCGAGAGCCAGGGCAAGCAGCAGAGCGACGGGCAGGGCAAGCCGCAGGGGGACAGCCAGGGCAAGCAAGCCATGGGCAAGCAGCAGGGTGACCAGGGGAAGCAGAGTGCGGCGCAGCCTCCCGTCGGCGCGCAGCAAGGCGTGCACGCCGGGGAAGGCGGCGCCTTCACCGACTCGGTGCCCGCCCTGGCCGCCGGCGGTCTCCTGATCGCGGGCGCGCTCGGTGCCGCGGTCCACCGGGTCTGGGGGCGCGGACGGTCCGGCCACGCCTGAACCCGCACCCGTGATCCGAACACCTGACCTTGTGATCCGGGCAACCCGGCCGGACGCCCATGACCGGCCCGAACCCTGGGTACTCAGAGCCCGAGGACGTCTTCGACACCGTAGGGGAACAGGAGTACGGCAGCGGGCGGCGGCCACGGGTCGAGGGCGTGGAGCGAGCCGGAGCACGGGGAACCGGCGACGGCACCAGGGACTGCGCGGAGGCACGCATGCGGCGGACGGATCCGGAAGGGCACGGCTCCGTCCGTTACGGACCGCCCCTCCCCGAGCAGGGGCTGCCCCTCGTGCCGGGCCTGTCCGCGGCGCTCGCCGAGGCGGCCGACCACGACGGCTCCGGCCCCTCCGGTCTGCCCGCCCTCCTCGCCGCCGCGTGCGGCTACTTCGCCCGGCGCGGACTGCCCGCCGAGCCCGACGACATCGCCGCCGCCCCCGGCGCCCCCGCCCTCTTCGTCGCCGTCACCGCCGCGCTCGGCGGCGACGTACTCGTCCCGCGGCCCTGCCCGGCCTGGTGGGCGCCCCAGGTCCGGGCGCTGGGGCGGTCCGTGTTCCATGTGCCGACACCCATGGAGTGCGGCGGCGTCCCCGATCCGTACGCCCTCCTGGAGACCGTCCGCAGAATCCGCGCCGAGGGCGGCGACCCCCGCCTCCTCGTGCTCGCCGTCGCCGACGACCCCACCGCCACCGTCGCCCCGCCCGAACTCGTGCACGAGACCGTCGAGGCCGCCGCCGGCGAGGGGCTGCACCTGGTCAGCGACGAGACCTGGCGCGACACCATGCACCGGCCGCACGACACCGTGCTGCTCAGCCCCGCCGAGATGCTGCCGGACCGGGTCACCGTCGTCACGGACCTCGCCGGGCCCTTCCTGCCGCCCGGCTGGCCGGCGGCCGTCGCCCGCTTCCCGGCCACCGCCGACGGCGCCGGACTGCGCGCCTGCGCCCTGGACGTGCTCACCGCGCTCGGCGCCCGGATCGCCGACCCGGTCGCCGCCGCGGCCGTGTACGCGCTCGACGAGCCCGCCGACGTCACCCAGCGCCTCGCCGCCGGCACCGCGCTCCACGCGCGCGTGGCCGACGCCGCGCGCCGGGCCGTCGTCGCGGCCGGCGCCCTCGTCCTGCCCCCGCAGGCCGGCCGCCATCTCTACGCCGACCTGGAGCCGCTGCGCTCCGCGCTCGACGTGCGCGGCGTCGGTGACGCGCAGGAACTCGAGGACCTCCTCACCGCCCGGCTCGGCATGCCCGCGCCCGGCGGCCACCGCTTCGGGGACGACCTCGCGGCGCTCCGCGTCCGTCTGTCCACCGGCCCCCTCCTCGGCGCGACCGCCGAGGAACGGGCGCAGTGCCTCACCTCACCGGAGCCGCTGGAACTGCCACACGTACAACGCGCGTTGACCCATGTGGGGTCCGTCTTCGACGATCTCCGCGACGACGCTCAGCGATGGGAGCCTCCCCGATGACGCAGCAGTCCGAGTCGACCACGAGCACCGTTGCGGCACACCGGGACACCGGTGGGCCCGCGTCCACCCCTCTGCTGAGCCGGGACCCCGCGCCGCTGGTCGCGCCGCCGCTCGCAGCGCCCCGCCCTCTCGGCGAGCGCCGTATCTGGCCGCGCTCCTTCACGGACCGGCTGACCACGCCCCTGCCCGGCCTGAAGGCCATGGCCCGTTTCGCCCGCGAGGGCGCGGTGCGGCCCGGCCCGGAGGGCCTTAAGGACATTCCCCTGCTGCCCTACGAGCCGGGCCCGCTGCCGCGGGTCGACGCGCGCACGGTCGCCGTCTCGTGGGCGGGCCACGCCAGTTGGGTGGTGCGGATCGGCGGGCTGACGGTCCTCACCGACCCCGTCTGGTCCCGGCGCATCCTCGGTACACCCACCCGGATCACGCCCGTCGGCATCGACTGGGACGCCCTGCCGCGCGTCGACGCGGTCGTCATCAGCCACAACCACTACGACCACCTCGACGCCCCGACCCTGGGCCGCCTCCCGCGCGACACCCCGGTGCTCGTACCGGCCGGGCTCGCCGCGTGGTTCCGCCGCCGACGGTTCACCTGTGTCACCGAGCTGGACTGGTGGGAGGCCGCCGAGGTCAAGGGCGTCCGGTTCGACTTCGTGCCCGCCCACCACTGGTCCAAGCGCACCCTGACCGACACATGCCGTTCGCTGTGGGGCGGCTGGGTGCTGACGGCGCCCGACGGGCAGCGGGTCTACTTCGCGGGCGACACCGGGTACGGGCACTGGTTCGAGCGGATCGGGCAGCGCTATCCGGGGATCGACCTGGCCCTCATGCCGATCGGCGCGTACGACCCGCGCTGGTGGCTCAGCGACGTCCACTGCGACCCGGAGGAGGCGGTCCGGGCGACGCTCGACCTCGGGGCACGGCGGATGGCGCCCATGCACTGGGCCACGTTCGTGCTGTCGGCGGAGCCGGTCCTGGAACCGCTGACCCGGGTGCGGGCGGCCTGGGAGAAGGCGGGACTGGCCCGCGAGGACCTGTGGGACCTGCCGGTGGGGGCTTCCCGGGTGCTGGAGTGAGCCGGCGCTTCGGACTCACGAGGCGGCGGCCCTGCGCATCCGGCGCCACAGGCCGGGTGCCGCGCTGATCACGACCGTCAGCACGATCGCCGCCACCACGCCCTCCCACGGCTTCGGGAACAGCGAGCCGCCGAGGATGCCGATCAGCTGGTACGTCGCGGTCCACGCCAGGCAGGCGGGGGCGTCGCCACGGGCGAACTCCCGCAGCGGCATACGGGCCAGCAGGCAGGCGAGCATCACCGGAATGCGGCCCGCCGGGACCAGCCGGGAGAGGGTGAGCACCGCGATCCCGTGCTCGTTCAGCTTCTCCTGCGCCTGGGCGAGCCGGTCCTCGGGGGCGCGGCCGCGGAGGTTCTCCAGCCAGCGTGAACCGTTCTTCGACCGCATGCCGCGCCGCCCGAGCCAGTACAGCGCGACGTCCCCGAGAAAGGCCGCGAGGGCGGCGACGACGAAGACCAGGGCGAGGGAGTAGGGCGCGGTGCGGTGGAAGGCCACGACCGCTGCGGAACTGACCAGCGCCCCTGTCGGCACCACCGGCAGCAGCGCCCCGATCAGCACCAGCAGGAACAACGACGGGTAGCCGATGGCCTGCTGGGTGGACTCCGTGGGCACGAGGGTGGCCGTGGCGGCGAGGTGCATCACCGGGCGACCTCCGGGCGGGCGCTCTCCCCGTGGGACAGCAGGTGCACCGTGACGTCCGGCGCGTACCGCGCGGCGAGGCGGGCGAACTCGGCGCCCGGCGCGTGGAATTCGTGGGGGCGCACGGCGTCCATCCCGATCGGCCAGTACGTGCCGTAGTGCACCGGCACCGCGCTGCGCGGCATCAGCCGGGCCAGCGCCTGCGCCGCGCGCCCCGCGTCCAGGTGCCCCTCGCCGAGGTACGGCCCCCAGCCGCCGACCGGCAGCAGCGCCACGTCGACCGGTCCCACCTCCTCGGCCATCGACTCGAACAGACCGGTGTCCCCGGCGAAGTAGGTCCGCGCGTCCCCCTCGACGACGAACCCGAGCGCGGGGGAGCGGTGCGGTCCCACCGGCAGCCGGCGCCCGTCGTGCCGCGCCGGCACCACCCGTACGACCAGGTCACCGACCCGCACCCGGTCCCCGGGCGCCACCTCCGTGAGCCGTAGACGGCCCAGCCTGCGCAGCCCCGGCACCTGGGCCGCAGCGCCGCGCGGCACCAGCACCCGGCTGCCCGGGGCCAGCCGGGCCAGCGAGGGCACGTGCAGATGGTCGGCGTGCAGATGCGACACCAGGGTCACGTCCGCGACCGCGGCCTCGGGCGGCGGCGGGGCACCGCGGCGCCGCCGCAGATGCGCGAGGCGGCGCGCGAACAGGGGATCGGTGAGCACCCGTACGCCGGAGTCCTCGACCGTGCAGGTGGCGTGACCCCACCACGTGACCTCCACCGGCACTCCATTGCCTCCTTCGCGCGACTCCCCCCGAGC
This sequence comes from Streptomyces sp. NPDC107546, assembly GCF_055639175.1. Taxonomy (NCBI): domain Bacteria; kingdom Bacillati; phylum Actinomycetota; class Actinomycetes; order Kitasatosporales; family Streptomycetaceae; genus Streptomyces; species Streptomyces sp. NPDC107546. Next base: position 84,815 of record NZ_JBVKBA010000009.1, read on the forward strand.
CTACGGGCAGGGGTAGGGTCGGCGGGGAAACCCTGAGGTGAGGGGGGTCCCATGGGAGAGGCGCACGGCAACGCCGGCGCACGCGACGCCCGCGTCCGGCCGGGCACGGTCCGGGTCACGTCGATCGCCAGCCTGACGCCGCTCGAGGAGCTGGACGCGGAGCCCTTCCTCGTCGACTCCCGCAGCCAGCACGCGATGTGCGCGCGCTGGGCGGCGGAGCGCGGTTACGTGGTGACGCGGGAACTCCTCGTCCGTGGCCTGCGCCCCGACCACTGCGCGTTGTGGACGGATGTGGAGGCGGGTCTGGTCGACCTGTTCGTGGCTCCCAGCCGCCGCGTCCTGGAGCGGGCCCTGACCTCGGTGGACGAGTTCACCGCGGAGTGCGCCCGGCGAGGCGTCCGCGTCGAGACGGTCGGCCGCGCGGAACCGTCGTACGACGCAGGGATGAAGGCCCGGATCCACCGCCGCCTGTCGCTGCCGACGGCGGGTTACGACGGCCGCTGACCGGGGGCTCCCGGTGTTGTGACAAGGTGGGGGCGCATCCGGGAGGGCGGCAGGGCCATGACGTGAGGTGAGCTGGGCGTGGGGCACGGGCGTTGGCGGAAGCTGCTCAGCGGTGTGGGGCGCAGTATCGCCGTGTGGGCCGCCTCCACCGCCACCATGCTCGTCCTCGCCGGCGTCCTGCCCGACTTCCGGCTTCAGTCCCCCGGCGGCGACAGCGCGACCCGCATAGCCGTCACGGCCGCTGCCGGCGCCGGCGTCTTCGGTCTGCTGTCGTCCCTGGTGTGGCCCCTGCTGGTACGGCTCCTGCTGCTCGTCCCCGCCCTCGTCCTCGGTCTGCTCGTCTTCTTCCTCAACGGCTCCCTCCTGCTCGTCGCCCTCCGCGTCAGCCCCTCCGGCGACGCCGAGGCCGCCCCCGAGACCGCCGTGGTGGTCGCCGCCGCGATGTCCGCCGTCGCCTCGGCCACCGGTGCCGCCCTCGCCGTGCGGGACGACGACGCGTACCGCAGAAGGCTGTACCGGCTCGCCGACCGCCGCCGCAGACGCGGCGACGGACGCTCCGGCCGTGTCACCCCCGGCGCGGTCTTCGTCCAGCTCGACGGCGTCGGACACGACGTGCTGCGGGCGGCCGTGGCCAAGGGCCTGATGCCGACCGTCGCCTCCTGGCTCGGCCCGCGCGACGGCGGCCCCAGCCACCGGCTCACCGCCTGGCGCACCGACTGGTCCAGCCAGACCGGCGCCAGCCAGCTCGGCATCCTGCACGGCTCCAACCACGACGTTCCCGCGTTCCGCTGGTATGAGAAGGAGACCCGCGAGGTCGTCGTGTGCAACCGCCCGACGAGCGCCGCGGAACTCCAGCGCCGCGCCATCGAGCGGACCGGCGACGGCGGTCTGCTCACCGTCGACGGCGCGAGCCGCGGCAACCTGTTCAGCGGCGGCGCCGACCAGCTCGCGCTGGTGCTGTCCGTCTCCGCCCGGCGGGGCAGGGAGAACCGCTCACGCGTGGGCTACTTCGCGTACTTCAGCGACCCGGCCAACGCCGTCCGCACCGCCATGTCGTTCGCCGCCGAAGTCGCCCGCGAGATCGGCCAGTCCACCCGGGCCCGGCTGAAGCGACAGCGGCCGCGTGTGGGCCGCGGCGGCCTGTACCCCTTCGTGCGTGCCTTCGCCACCGTCGTCGAACGGGACGTGGTCGTCGCCGCGGTGATCGGCGACATGCTCGCCGGGCGCAGCGCGATCTACGCGGACCTGGTGGCCTACGACGAGGTGGCCCACCACTCGGGGCCGCACAGCTGCGACGCCGAGAAGGTCCTGCACCGGCTCGACCGCTCGCTGGCGCTGCTCGCGCAGGTCGCCGAGCACGCCCCGCGGCCGTACCGGATCGTCGTCCTGTCCGACCACGGGCAGAGCCCCGGCGAGACCTTCCGCACGCGGTACGGGCTCAGCCTCGCCAACCTGGTGCGGGCCGGCTGCGGGCTGCACGTGCCGCGCAAGGTGGAGCGGACCCACAGCGGGGCCGAGGCACGTGCCGCCGTACGCGCCGCGCTGCGCCGGCCCGTCGAGGAGAAGGCCGAGCACCACAGGGCCGGCCGCCGCCACTCGGAGCCCGTCGTGCTCGCCTCCGGGAACCTCGGGCTCGTCTCCTTCCCCGATGTGGCGCACCGGATGAGCAAGGAGGAGATCGACCGCCGGTACCCCGCGCTGTTGTCGACGCTCGCCAACCATCCCGGCGTCGGCTTCGTCCTCGTCCGCAGCGAGGAGCACGGCGGGGTGGTGCTGGGCGCGTTCGGCGCCGAGATCCCCGTGGACCGGCTCGCCGACGAGACCGGTCCGCTCACGGGCTTCGGACCGGGTGCCGCCGACGCCGTGCGCCGCACGCACTCCTTCGCGCACGCCGCCGACATCATGGTCAACTCCTGGTACGACCCGGCCGAGGGCGAAGTCCTGGCCTTCGAGGAGCAGATCGGTTCGCACGGCGGGCTCGGCGGCGCGCAGGGCCGGCCCTTCCTGCTGTGGCCGGTGGAGCTGTCCGCACCGGTCGAGGAGGGCGCCGAACTGGTCGGCGCCGAGCAGGTCCACCAGGTCTTCCGCCGCTGGCTGGGCGAGTGCGAGGGCCCCCAAGTGCCGCTTGCCGCCGCCGAGGAGGAGGACGAACGGGCAGCCTGACGACGGGCTGGACGGCGACGCGGCGGGGAGCTGGGTCCATGGGGGTCGGGTGTGATCGGATGGGAGCGACGGAACCCCGGAAACGGGGACCCCATCGAAAGGAAGAACCGTGGCAACCACGCGCACCGCTCACACCGTCTGGGAAGGCAACCTGCTCGAGGGCAACGGCGTCGTCACCTTCGACTCCTCCGGCATCGCCCAGCAGCCGGTCACGTGGGCCTCGCGCTCCCAGGACGCGAACGGCAGGACCAGCCCCGAGGAGCTGATCGCCGCCGCCCACTCCAGCTGCTTCTCCATGGCGCTGTCGCACGGCCTGGCCGGCGCCGGCACCCCGCCCACCAAGCTCGAGACGAAGGCCGACGTCACTTTCCAGCCGGGTGAGGGCATCACGGGCATCCACCTCACCGTCGAGGGCACCGTCCCCGGAATCGACAACGACGCGTTCGTCGCCGCCGCCGAGGACGCCAAGAAGAACTGCCCGGTCAGCCAGGCCCTGGCCGGTACGACGATCACGCTGGACGCCAAGCTCGCCTGACCCCCGCGTTCGCGAAGGTGCCGCGCTTCCCGCCGAGGGGGCGCGGCACCGCCGTTTCCGGGTACCCGGCATCACGTCGGGAGCCCCCCGTCGAGCACGTTGACAAGGGGCCGCTCAAGATCTGTGCTGGAGTCTGGGAAAGCGCCCTCGCGGAAGGGGACGGCGATGACACGTGCGGTCGGGATCGATCTGGGGACGACGAACTCGGTGGTGGCCGTCCTGGAGGGTGGTGAGCCCACCGTCATCAGCAACGCCGAGGGCGCGCGGACCACGCCGTCGGTCGTGGCCTTCGCCAAGAACGGCGAGGTGCTCGTCGGTGAGGTCGCCAAGCGGCAGGCCGTGACCAACGTCGAGCGCACCGCGCGCTCGGTCAAGCGGCACATGGGCGACGCGCAGTGGCGTTTCCCGGAGGACGGGTCCGTGGACGGCACCCGCTTCCGGGCGCAGGAGCTGTCCGCGCGCGTCCTGCAGAAGCTGAAGCGGGACGCCGAGGCGTATCTGGGCGAGGACGTCACGGACGCCGTGATCACCGTGCCCGCCTACTTCGACGACGCCCAGCGGCAGGCCACCAAGGAGGCCGGGGAGATCGCGGGGCTGAAGGTCCTGCGGATCATCAACGAGCCGACGGCGGCGGCCCTCGCGTACGGGCTCGACCGCGGCGAGGAGCAGACCGTCCTCGTCTTCGACCTCGGCGGCGGCACCTTCGACGTCTCCCTGCTGGAGATCGGCGACGGAGTGATCGAGGTCAAGGCGACCAACGGTGACACCCACCTCGGCGGCGACGACTGGGACCAGCGGGTCGTCGACCATCTGGTGAAGCGGTTCAAGGGCCAGTACGGCATCGACCTCGGCGCCGACAAGATGGCGCTGCAGCGGCTGCGGGAAGCCGCGGAGAAGGCCAAGATCGAGCTGTCCAGCTCCACCGAGACGACCGTCAACCTGCCCTACATCACCGCCTCCGCCGAGGGCCCGCTGCACCTGGAGGAGAGGCTGACCCGCGCCCAGTTCCAGGAGCTCACGGCCGATCTGCTGGACCGCTGCCGGACACCCTTCCACCAGGCGGTCCGGGACGCGGGCGTGGAGCTCTCCGCGATCGACCACGTGATCCTCGTCGGCGGCTCCACCCGGATGCCCGCGGTCACCGACCTGGTACGGGAACTCACCGGCAAGGACCCGCACAAGGGCGTCAACCCGGACGAGGTCGTGGCCGTCGGCGCGGCACTTCAGGCCGGTGTCCTGCGCGGCGACGTCAAGGACGTGCTGCTGCTCGACGTGACCCCGCTGTCCCTCGGCATCGAGACCAAGGGCGGCATCATGACCAAGCTGATCGAACGCAACACGACGATCCCCACCAAGCGTTCGGAGATCTTCTCCACCGCCGAGGACAACCAGCCCTCGGTCGGCATCCAGGTCTACCAGGGCGAGCGGGAGATCGCCGCGTACAACAAGAAGCTCGGCGTCTTCGACCTGACCGGGCTGCCGCCGTCGCCGCGCGGTGTGCCGCAGATCGAGGTGACCTTCGACATCGACGCCAACGGGATCATGCACGTCTCGGCGAAGGACCTGGCGACTGGCCGGGAACAGAAGATGACGGTGACCGGCGGCTCGGCGCTCGCCAAGGACGACATCGACCGGATGATGCGGGACGCGGAGCAGTACGCCGAGGAGGACCGCAGGCGCCGGGAGGCGGCGGAGGCGCGCAACCAGGCGGAGCAGCTCGTCTACCAGACGGAGAACTTCCTGCGGGAGAACGGGGAGCGGGTGCCGGCGGACACGAAGGGCGAGGTGACGGCGGCGGTCGCCGAGCTGAAGGACCTGCTCAAGGAGGGCGCCGACACCGCGGCCCTGCGGGGCGGCGTGGACAAGCTCGCCACGGTCAGCCAGAAGATGGGCCAGGCGATGTACGCCCAGTCCCAGCAGACGTCCACGGAAGGCGCCCGGCAGCACACGGCACCGCGGGACGAAGAGGGCGTGGTGGACGCGGAGATCGTCGACGAGGACAGGGACACCAAGGGGGGCGCTGCCTGAGCCCACGCCCCGCGCCCCGCGACCTGCCGCACCGGCGGTTTCGCGTGCGCCACGCCCTACGGCCGGATCCGCGGCGAGGATCTTCCGGCCGGACCGGTGTGGGGATTTCGGGGGGAGCAGGGGCTGATCCCGCGAGGGCCGGACAACCCTGGACGTCGCCCGACGGATCGCCGTTCGCGCAGGTGGGAGCGGTCATACGGGCCCGCCGGGGCGCCCCGCGGCCGGGCTGCGCGGCCGCTGGGCGGCGGCGTAGGATCTGGCGCGAACCTGTCGTCCCGGCGGACCGCGGGGAACGCTGTGCTAGAAATGTCGCATGGCGAGCGGAAACGCTCGATTTCGGCGCATATCAATGCGGCCCTTGATCGGCAGAAGTCCACGAAGCGTCGCCGGACAGGTATTCGTCCTGCAGGTGGCGCTGGTCGTGCTGCTCGTGGTCTGCGCCGTGGTCGCCCTGGTGCTGCAGTCGAAGCGGGACACCGGCTCCGAGGCCAAGCGCCGCTCCATAGCCGTCGCGCAGACCTTCGCGCACTCTCCGGGCATCCTGGAGGCGCTGCGCACTCCCGATCCGACGAAGGTGCTCCAGCCCCTCACCGAGGCGGGGCGCAAGTCGGCCGGTGTCGACTTCATCGTGGTCATGAACACCAAGGGCATCCGCTACACCCACCCCCTGCCGAGCCGGATCGGCCACCGGTTCGTGGGCACGATCGGCCCGTCGCTCGCGGGGAAGGTCTACACCGAGAGCGTCCACGGCCCGCTCGGCGAGGAAGTCCAGGCCACTGTTCCCGTCGACGATCCCCAGGGCAAGGTGGTGGCCCTCGTCTCCGCCGGTCTGAAGGTCAAGAACGTGACCAACGAGGTGGACCGGCAACTCCCGATCATCTTCGGCGCCGGAGCCGGCGCGCTCGTGGTGTCCACCGGCGGCACGGCACTGGTCGGCAGGCGGCTGCGACGGCAGACCCACAGCCTGGCCCCCGACGAGATGACCCGCATGTACGAGCACCACGACGCGGTGCTGCACTCGGTGCGCGAGGGAGTCCTCATCATCGGGGACGACAGGCGGCTGCTGCTCGCCAACGACGAGGCCAGACGGCTGCTGGGGCTGCCCCTGGACGCCGAGGGACAGCGCGTGTCGGACCTGGCGGCCCTCGACCCCGCGACGGTGGCGCTGCTGGTCTCCGGGCGCGAGGCGACCGACGAGGTGGTCTTCGCCGGGGAACGGCTGCTGGCGGTCAACCAGCGGCCCACGGACCGTGACGGAGGCCCCGAGGGCACGGTGGTCACCCTGCGCGACTCCACCGAGCTGCAGGCGGTGTCCGGCAGGGCGGAGGTCGCGCGGGAGCGGCTGAAGCTGCTCTACGACGCCGGACTGGGCGTCGGCACCACACTCGACGTGGTCCGCACCGCCGACGAGCTGGCCCAGGTCGCCGTCCCCCGCTTTGCCGACTTCGTCACCGTGGACCTCGCCGACGCCGTGCTGCACGGCGAGGAGCCCGGCCCCACGGCCACGGACCTGCGGCGCACCGCCGTGCGCGGCGTCCGGGACGACCACCCGCTCTACGAGAGGGGCCGGCTGCTCGACTTCGTGCCCTCCACGCCCCAGGCTCGCGGCTTCGGCACCGGCCGCGCCGAGCTGGTGACCGACCTGGCGACCGCCGCGGGCTGGCACGCGCAGGACCCGGAGCGCACCAGGGAGGTCGTGGACTACGGCATCCACTCCCTCATCGCCGCCCCGATCCGGGCCCGCGGCGTCGTGCTCGGCATGGCCAACTTCTGGCGCTCCACCCAGCAGAAGCCCTTCGACGAGGAGGACCTGTCACTGGCGGAGGAGCTGGTGGCCCGCGCCGCGGTCAGCATCGACAACGCCCGTCGCTACACCCGCGAGCACACCCTGGCGGTCACCCTCCAGCGCAGCCTGCTGCCGCGGGCCCTGCCCGAGCAGAGCGCCCTCGATGTCGGCTACCGATACGTGCCCGCCCAGTCCGGCGTGAGCGGAGACTGGTTCGACGTGATCCCGCTGCCGGGGAGCCGGGTGGCGCTGGCCGTGGGCGACGTGGTCGGCCACGGCCTGCACGCCGCCGCGACCATGGGACGGCTGCGGACCGCGGTGCACAACTTCTCCTCCCTCGACCTGCCGCCCGACGAGCTGCTCAGCCATCTCGACGACCTGGTCGGCCGCATCGACCAGGACGAGGCGGGCAGCGAGACGGCCGTGGGCATCGTGGGCGCCACCTGCCTCTACGCCGTCTACGACCCCGTCGCGCGCCGCGTCGCCATGGCACGCGCCGGGCACCCGGCGCCCGCGCTGGTCCACCCCGACGGTGGCGTCACCTTCCCCGACCTGCCGGCCGGACCGCCGCTCGGCCTCGGCGGCATGCCCTTCCAAACGGCCGAGCTGGACCTCCCCGAGGGCACCCAGATCGTGCTCTACACCGACGGCCTGATCGAGGACCGCACCCGCGACCTGGACGTGGGCATGGAGATGCTGGGCGCCGTGCTCGCCGGCCACCCCGGCCGCTCGCCCGAGGAGAGCTGCCAGGCCGTGCTGGACCAACTACTGCCCGGACGCCCCAAGGACGACGTCGCCCTGCTCATCGCCCGCACCCAGGTGCTGCCGGCCGACCGGGTCGCCGACTGGGACGTGCCGCCCGACCCGTCCGCCGTCGCCGGGATGCGCGTCGCCCTGTCCCGCAAGCTCGACGAGTGGGGCCTTGCCGAACTCGGCTTCGGCATGGAACTCGTCCTGAGCGAACTCGTCACCAACGCCATCCGCTACGGCTCCCCGCCGATCCACGTGCGGCTGATCCACGACGACAGGACGCTGGTCTGCGAGGTGGCCGACGGCAGCAGCACCTCACCGCACCTGCGGTACGCGGCGACGACCGACGAGGGAGGCCGGGGCCTGTTCCTGGTGTCGCGGATGACCGAGCGCTGGGGCACCCGGTACACGCCCCAGGGCAAGGTCATCTGGGCCGAACAGGCGCTTCCCGGAGCCGACGGGCCCCCCGCGAGGACAGCGCCCGACTCGGACGCGGACCTGCTGGACATGTGGGCGGACGAACTGCCGTGACCGGGCCGCCGGGCGGGGCGGTGCCACCTCAGAAGCTGTCGCGGTACTCCCGGGATCTCCCGCGTGCGCGTCACGGAGGCCGCCTTCGCCGACATGTGACAGCAGCACCTGAACGTACGGGATCCTCAGCGTGACCTCGGCGTGGAGAACACTCGGGTGTGCGGACGGTGGCGTACCGCCCGTCACCGACGCCCCGTCACGTCCCGCGTGACTGGAGGTACTTCACCGTCACCGGATCCGCGGGCAGGAACGTCTCGATGGCCAGCTCCGCGACCGTCACGTCCATCGGGGTGTTGAAGGTGGAGATGGACGACACGAAGGACAGCACCCGGCCCTCGTGTTCGATCCGCATCGGCAGCGCGAAGTACGGGACCTCCTCGACCTCCGCACCCGGTCCGGACGCGGACTCGCTCCGGTCCGGGACCGGGTACGCCGCCACCTCCTCGTACAGCGCACGCAGAGCCGGCGAGCGCTGCAGCGCGATCTGGCGCTCCATCTGCGCAAGCAGGTGGCCGCGCCACTCGGCCAGGTTGCGGATGCGCGGCGCCAGGCCCTCCGGATGCAGCGTCAGACGCATCGCGTTCAGGGGCGGGGTGAGCAGGCGGTCCGGGACGCCCTCCAGGAACATCGCGATACCCCGGTTCGCCGCCACCACCTCGTACGTCGCATCCACCACCAGCGCCGGGTAGGGCTCGTAGCCCTGCAACAACCGCTCCACACCCGCCCGCAGCGCCTCCATCGACGGGTCGTCCAGCGGCGTCTCCGGATAGTGCGGGGCGTAACCCGCCGCCAGCAGCAGCGCGTTGCGTTCCCGCACCGGCACGTCCAGATGTTCGGCGAGCCGCAGCACCATCTCCTCGCTGGGCCGTGACCGGCCCGTCTCGATGAAGCTGATGTGCCGCGCCGACGAGCCCGCCCGCAGCGCCAGTTCCAGCTGACTGACCCGCCGCCGTTCCCGCCACCCGCGCAGCAGCGGACCGATTCCCTGCTCCGAGGGGGCGAGGGAGGGGGCGGCGGGTGAGGACGCGACAATGGCCATACACAGGACCGTAGTCGAGGAGTGGTGCATGGACGACCGGCTGAACCCGTCCTGGGAGGCGACCGCGATCTACCGGGCCAGGGTGCGCGGATCCCTCCTCGGCGGCGCGATCGGCGACGCCCTCGGTTACCCGATCGAGTTCGCCTCCCTGGAGCGCATACGCTCCACGCACGGCGCCGAGGGCGTCACCTCTCTCGTACCCGACGGGCAGGGCACCGTGGGCCGCGTCACCGACGACACGCAGATGACCCTGTTCACGGTGGAGGCCCTGCGGCAGGCGCACGAGCGTGAGCGCCACAAGGGCATCGGCGGCGCCTGGTCCCGGCTGGTACGGGACGCGTACGGCCGCTGGTTCGACACCCAGCGCCTGCCCGGCCCACCCGCAGGCGCCACCGGACTCGCCGCGCAGGGGTGGCTGTACGCGCGGCGCGCTCCCGGCAACGCCTGCCTCTCCGGCCTCGCCCAGGACTTCGTGCCCGACCCCGGCGCCGCACTGGGCCGCCCCGGCCCGGTCAACTCCGACTCCAAGGGCTGCGGCGCGGTCATGCGCTCGGCACCCTTCGGGCTGGCCCGGGTGCCCGGCGACACCGCGTTCCTGATGGCCGCGCTGTGCGCCCAGACCACCCACGGCCACCCCACCGGTTACTACTGCGCGGGTGCCTTCGCCGCGATCGTCGCGTACCTGGTGGAGGGCGACTCCCTGGAAGGCGCCGTACTGCGCGCCCTGCGCCTGCTCGCCCGTCACCCCGGCCACGAGGAGACCACGGCCGCGCTGCGGCGCGCCCTCGACCTGGCCGCCGAGGGCGCGCCAACCGCGGAGAAGGTGGAGACGCTCGGCGGGGGCTGGATCGGCGAGGAGGCCCTGGCCATCGCCGTGTACTGCGCCCTGGCCGAGCCCGACGTCCGGCAGGCGCTGCTGCTGTCCGTCAACCACTCCGGCGACAGCGACTCCACCGGCGCCATCTGCGGCAACCTCCTCGGCGCCCACCACGGCGACCACGGGCTGCCGCACGAGTGGCTGGAGCGCGTCGAGGGACGGGCCGAGACGACCGTCCTGGCGGACGACTTCGCCGCGGAGTGCGTACGACGCTGAGGGCCCGTGGCACACGGGGCCTCAAGGGCCACGGCCGCGCGTACGGGGCCGCACGGAGGGGATGTGACAGGGTGGGGCCGTCCCCGCGTCGCGTCGTACGGAAGGAGCCAGGTCATGCCCGTCGAACCACTGTCGCAGAAGGAGATCGAGGACCGGCTGGCGGAGCTGCCCGGCTGGTCCCTCGAGGGCGACCGGATCGCCCGCTCCTACCGGCTCGGCACGCACTTCGCGGCGACCGCGATGGTCGTGCACATCGCCCAGGTGCAGGAGGAGCTGGACCACCACTCCGACCTCACCCTCGGCTACAACACCGTCTCCCTGACGGTGAACACGCACAGCGCCGGCGGAGCGGTCACCGACCTCGACTTCGAACTGGCCCGCAGGGTCGAGGAACTGGCGCCCGGGCACGGCGCGCACTGAGCGGTCGCCACACGTGCTGGACTACGAGGAGGAGGGCGCGGAGTACGACGCCCTGCGTGGCGGCGAACCCCGGGCCGCCGCGGCGGCCGACGCCGTGCTCGCCTGATACCCGAGGATGCCCTGACGAGGGGACCGAGGGCCTCACAGGGGCCTGCTGAACTCCATGACCCAGTTGGTCACCCAGGTCTCCCCGTCGTCCACCGAGAACGCCTGCTCCCAGCGGGCGGCGGTGGGTGAGACCCCCGACCACACGAACCGGACCCGCACGTCCTTGCCGTCGTGTGTGTCGTCGCCGTGGAACTCGCCCCGGTCGCCGTCGAACTGCCCGGTCACGGGCGGGAACAGCTTTCCGCTGGTGCTGGAGGACCAGTTCAGCGACCACTGCTCGGTCTCCCGGTCGAACAGCCTCAGGGTGAGCCCCTTCGACCCCAGATGCGGCATGTCGATCTCGTCGATGTTCGCCGCTCCGTCGAACAGCGGCCGGCAGCGCTGCGTCGCCGTGAACTCCTCCCAGTCGCTACCGGGGTCGAGGAAGTCGGTCCGGCGGCGGTTGAGGACCTGCCACTCGCCGTGGAGGAAGTCGAAGTCGTGCGGGCTGCTCATCAGCGGTCTCCTGTCGTGCCCTCGGGCAGGGAGTCGGTCAGGTAAGCGTCGAGATCGGGGACGTCGGGTGCGAGCAGATGCCGTACCCAGGCGTCCCGTTCGTGCAGAACGGGCGGCAGTTCCCAGACACAGCCGATCCACGGCCGATCGGTCAGGACGAAGTGAGCGGTGTCCCGGTCCGGGCAGCCGAGCGCAGGCTGGCCGGCCGCCGCGCCGCGGAAGTGCAGGACGTTGTCCCACACCCAGCTGTACGCGTTGAGATAGGCGCCGTCGTCATCGCCCCGGTGGAGCACGACGAACGTCGCGGGCGGCGTGGCATCCGGCTCGGGCAGCAGCTGGGGCAGCATCGCGTACGCCGCCTTCTCGACGTCGGGCGCGATGCCGGCCGGGTCGGCAGTGACGTGGTACCGCTTGATCCACCGGCCCGCCACCTCGATCGGCGGCGGCACGGTGAGGAGTTTCTCCCTGAAGGCCATGCCGGCAACGCTAAGGCCGGTTCCCTGACATCCTGTGTCAGTGAAGTCCAGTCGGCTCGTCTCCATCCTGCTGCTGCTCCAGACGCGCGGTCGGATGACCGCCGCCCAGCTGGCCGCAGAGCTGGAGGTCTCGGTGCGCACCGTCTACCGGGACGTCGAGGCGCTGCACGCCGCGGGCGTTCCGCTCTACGGCGACGCCGGTCACGCGGGCGGCTACCGGCTGCTCGACGGCTACCGGACCCGGCTCACCGGACTGACCGCGGGCGAGGCCGAGGCCCTGTTCCTGTCCGGCGCCCCAGGACCGGCCGCGGCACTCGGACTGGGCTCCGTCCTCGCGGCCGCCCAGCTGAAGGTCCGCGCCGCGCTGCCGCCCGAACTGCGCGTGCACGCCGACCGGATCAGTGGTCGCTTCCACCTGGACGCCCCCGGCTGGTACGCGGACGCCGGCGAGGCCCCGTTTCTGACTGCCGTCGCGGACGCCGTCTGGAACAGCCGTGTGCTGCACGTCCTGTACCGGCGCTGGCGCGAACCCACCGATGTGGAGCGCCGTCTGGAGCCGTACGGGCTCGTACTGAAGGCGGGGCGCTGGTACGTCGTCGCCGGGCCGGGACCGCGCACCTTCCGGGTCGACCAGTTCCTCGAACTCAGCCCGAGCGACGAGGAGTTCACCGTCCCCGAGGACTTCGATCTGGCAACCTACTGGGCGGCGTACCAAAGGGATTTCCACGAGCGGCTGTACCGCGGCGAGGCGGTCGTCCGGCTGGCCCCGGGTGCGCGGCTCACCGGACCGGCGGGGAAGGCGGTCGAAACCGACGGCCGTGAGATGGACGACGGATGGACTTTGGCCACCGTACCGATCGAGTCCGTCGAGCACGCGTACGGGGAGTTCCTCAGTCTGGGCGCGGACATCGAGGTGCTGGAACCCGAGGAGTTGCGCCGGCGGATCGCCCGAACGGCGTCCGAGCTGGCCGAAAGATACGGCACCCCTGGGCCGGGTGGCGGCGACTGAGGCCACGGCCCCCCCGCAGTCCCCTCAGGAGGTGCGCCGGTCTCACCACCCGTCGGCGCGAGCAGGCGGACTGACGGTGCTCCGCCGCCCGCTGCGGCAACCGGGTGCGTCGCCCACCACTACCAGCGGCACAAGGCCGGACAGCGCGAGCGATCCGCCCCTTCCCCTCTCGCCGCACGCTTCAAGGGCACGGTCGGTCAGGGACCGCTCGCATACCCGCGGCCCCGGACGATCCATGCCCGCACTCATACGTGCTTTCCGTTTCCCGCGTTCCCGTACCTTCGGCGGACGCCAGGGGACCGCCTCGGATCAGCGGTGCAGCGGTTGGAAGTAGTGGGTCAGTGCCCAGCCGCCGATCCGCTTGCCAACCTGGGCCCCGGCCACGTCCGCCGAGCGGAAGTGGATTCCGGCCCACACACGCGCGTCGATCATGTCCTGGTTGAGCTGGTCGGCGTATGCGTAGTGCCGGGTGGTGCCGGTGATCTCGGACGGGATGTTCAGGTCCAACCGCGTGGTGCCGAGGATTCCGCTGAGGGTCCGGGTCACCGCGCCGGTGACCGTGGTGTGGCCGCTGAGGTAGTCCGGGTGGGGTGGCGTGACGAGCAGCGGCTGCCACCGCGGGTCGGCCTGGGTCGCGGGGTTGCCGTCGGTGTCGGCCAGTTGGACGGCGGTGATGGGCCGCCAGCGTCCGTACCGGAGCTTGGCGTCCCAGGCGGTGATGACGGCGTCGGTCGCCGCCGTGTTCACCGCGGCGAACATGCGCGCCGTCTCGGCGATGCCCAGGTGGTGCCGGTCGGTGTGGTCCCTGAGCGCCGCCTGGATCTGTGTCACCAGACTGCCCCCGAAGAACAGGGCCGTCTCGGTCTGGAGCGCGGTGCGCGGCGAGCCGGTCTTCGCCCCCATGCTCTTCACCTCGTTCAGGTCCTGGGCATAGCTGGCCGAGGGCAGGGCCGGTGGCGGGCCGGGACGGAACTGGGCCGGGGAGAGCAGCAGCATCGGGCGCAGCCTGCCGAGCCAGGGGTCGATGAAGGGCAGATGGCCCGGCGGGGTGGGTCGCCAGACACCGGGCGCAGGCGGGGTGGTGAACTGCACGGGCGCGTACCGGCCGTCGCCTTCTCGCAACGTGATGATGCGGTCGGCGGCACGCTCTCCGAAGTCCACGCCCTGTGTCTTCGCCGCGCCGTCGGGAATCCTGGCGAGCCAGTCGGCGTAGGCGGTGTCGAGCCCGGCCCGGGAGGCGGGGAAGTAGGTGAGCAGGACACGGTGTGCCGCGGCCACGGCCGCCGCCTCGGGCGATGCCGTGGAGGGGCCGCGTTGCTGCCACTTGTACGGTGCGTAGTCGCCCTGGATGCCGACCACGGCGTTGTAGACGGCGACCGAGACGAACCCGTGCCAGACGACCGCCTGTCCCGATGGGCGGGCGGGGCCGAGGTTGGTGGCGATGGTGTCGGTGGCGATGGCGTTCCACGCGCGGATCGCCGCGGGGTCCGCCGAGGGGACCGCGTGACGGGCGGCGGTGGCCGGGGACCCGGCCAGGACGGTGACGACGAGAAGCAGGAGTGAGGTCACGGCGCCGAGGGCGGCGGACCTGCCGGAACGAGGGGCTTCCATGACCGGCATAACCGTCCGGCCTGCGGATGGTCACGCTGATGGCTGGGGGGTGCCAAGGGCGCGGCAACCGGGCGGACCCCAGTGCGGGTGGAGTCCGCCCGGCGCGGTACGCAGAGCTGGGGTCCTGTCGCCGGGCTGCCGTCAGCCGGGCGACAGGACCCCGCGGGGACTATTCGAGGAGCTCCGCGTACGAGCCCATGGCGAGGGCGATGTCCGCCTGGGCCCAGAACCGGTGGTACGTGAACGACGGCGCGGCGCCGCCCTTGAGGTAGGCCTCGATCTTCGACCAGGCCGGGTCGTTCTTGTAGAAGGATCTCAGCGATGTGAAGGTGGACGAGGAGTCGATCGCGTCGCCGTTCGGCATCGTGCCGCTCCAGCCACTCGGCACGTACACCGTGTCGCCGAAGCGGTTGTAGTCGGCGCGGGTCTCCGGGACGGCGATGCCCAGGCTGTCCTGGTAGTTGCTCCACATGCCGTCCAGCAGCGCCTTCGCCGTCGACTTCGCCGTCGCGTCACCGGACTTGGCGGCGTAGTACGCCAGCGTCTTCGCGTACGCGGCCGCCACACCGACGTCGTTGGTGTAGTCCGCGACGGTGACGTGCAGCCCGCTGTTGGTGCCGGGCGACGACGGGTTCCACGTGTCGGGCTGCCCGGACCACTGCAGCGTGGAGGGGATCCGGTAGGTGCCGTCCGGGTTGACCGTGGTCTTGGACAGCGCCCACTTCACCCACTTGTCGAGGACCGCCTTCGCCGTGGCGTTCCCCGTCTGCTGGTAGTACTCCGCGACCCGCTCCATCGACCACGCCTGGAAGCCGAACCACTGGTTGGACGGCGGGTCGTGGTAGACGGGCTGCCAGTCGTAGTACATGCCGTAGAAGGTGGAGGTGCCGCTCGGCGCAGTCGCGTACCGGCCCTGCCAGCTGTTGGTCGCGCCGCCCGCGATGGCGCCCTCGGACGACTGCAGCCACTGGTAGAACTCGAGCTGCCGCTGCAGCGACTTGGACCAGTCCGAGGCGTCCGTTGCCGACTTGGGCTTCAGGTCGGCGTAGGAACTGAGCGCGTACGCGGCGAGCGGGTTCTGGTAGCCGCCGTGGATGTGGCTGGAGCCGATGCGCCAAGCCCAGCCGGCGCTGGTGTCGGTGGCGCCGCCCCAGGCGTAGTACCAGGACAGCAGGTAGTGCGAGGCGTCCTTGCCGGTGCCCGCCGGGCAGGACGAGGCGCCCACGCAGTTGCCGATCTTCTTGAAGTACTTGTCGTACATCGCGTAGCGCAGGTAGTCGCCCATCTTCGCGGCCTTGCCCACGGTCGCGGAGACATCGCTGCCCTTGCCCTGCTGTCTGGCCCACACATCCGCCCAGTACGCGGCCTGCACGGCGCGCGCGTCGGCGTCGGGTGCGTCGGTGAACTTCCACTGCTTCGCGTACGACGAGTCCCCGGTGAACAGGTCGAGGTACCCGTTCTTGCCGCCGTACTTGAAGGCGTCGCAGGTCGGCTGCGGCACCGTCTCCCACACCGACTCCTGAGGACCGCGCTGGAAGGTGTTGATGTACGACGGCCCGGTGGCCGTCGGGCCCGCCTCGCACTTGCCGGGCTCGTTGCCGTACCCGTACACGTTGTCCACGTCCTGCAGCCAGTGCATGCCGTAGACGTCGTCCGTGCCGTACGTGCTCTTCAGCTCGCCGGCGATCGGGTCCGAGCCGACCGAGACGGACGTGTCGAGCTTGGCCGGGTACTCGTTCGGGGTGTCCAGCTCGGGAGCGTAGGTGGCGGGCTTCGAGGCGTTGTAGAAGGAGTTGGTCGGCTGGTCGGCGTGGGTCGGGATCATGTACTTCTCCATCAGACCCCAGGCGCCGTTGAACTTCGACCAGTCGCCCGTCACCTTCCCGTACATGGCCTGCAGCCACAGCAGATAGCTGTACGCCTCCGACGTCGTCTCATGGCCCTGGTCCGGCGCCTCGACGATCAGCGTCTCCACCGAGTGGTAGGGGATGCCCTCGGGGGAGAAGTAGCCGTTCGCCGGGTTGGTGATCCTGCCGTAGAGGTCCAGGAAGCGGGCGTCGTACGCCTTCGTGGCCGCCAGCTCCGTGACGGTGACCGTGGCCTTGGCGTAGCCGGTCGCGGAGGCCGTGAAGGTGGCCGATCCGGTACCGGAGGCGTCCGCCGCGACGGTGACCGTCTGGGCCGTGTTCCAGTCGGACGGCGTGAAGGTGAGCGAGGAGCCGCCGGTGACGCTCAGGCCCGAGTTGCCGGACGTACGGGCGACCGACACCGTCACGTTCGCGCTTGGCTGCTTCGACAGCGTGACACCGAACGTGCCCGTCTTGCCCTGCTGGACGCCGAGCTGGGTCGGCGAGGCCACCACGGCGGGACCCGAGGCGACCGTGATGCCGACCGGCGTCGACTCCGCCGACGCACCCAGGCTGTCGTACGCCTTCGCCACCAGGGAATGACTGCCCACGGTCAAGCTTGAGACCGAGAGCGAGTAGGGCGCGCTCGTGTCCGTGCCGAGCAGCGTCGTGTCGTCGTAGAACTCGACCTTGCTGATCGTCGCGTCGTCGGCGGCGGCCGCGGTGGCTGCCAGCGGGACCGCGTCACCCTGGGTGTAGACGGCGCCGGCGGCCGGGCTGGTCACCACGGTGACCGGCGGCTGGTGCGCGCCCGCGCACGTCGTGCCGTTGACGGCGAAGTTCGTCGGCGCGGCGTTCGTGCCGCTGTACGTGAACTGGGCGCCCGTGTTCACGGCGGCCCCGGCGGCGATCGTGCCGTTCCAGGAGGCGTTCTTCACCGTGATCGACTTGCCGGACTGGGACCAGGTGCCGCTCCACCCGTTCGTCAGCGTCTGGTTGCCCGAGTAGTCGTACGTCAGCGTCCAGCCGTCGATGGCGCCGGCGCCGCGGTTGGTGATCGTGAGGTCCGCGGTGAAGCCGGACCCCCAGTCGTTGGTCTTGTAGTCGACGCTGCACTGAAGGACCGCCGCGTGGGCGGGAGTCGTACCGTTCGCGAGCATGGTCAGGGGGAGTGCGAGGGCCGCCGTGACAGCGGTCCAGAGCCGTCGCGCGGCGCGGCGTCTGCGTCTGGGTGCCATGTGCTGGTTCCTCCTTGCGGCTCGGGGCAGAGGTGGGGGGAGGAGCGACAAGCCTTGAACCAGTGGGAGCGCTCCCATATTGGGGAGGAGGCCAAGAGGGGTCAAGGTGCTTGAAGAGTCGAAAAGATTCGACACGGTGCGCTGAAGGAAAGTCAGCGACCCCTCTGTTCTTTGCCGTCACTCGGCGCTACCTTCACCGGCACCAGTGGGAGCGACTCCACCAGTCGACGCGTCCGTCACGGACGCGCCCGAGCTGCAAGGAATCGCTCATGCGACACCCCCCTCGCTCAGCACTCTTACTCATGGCCGGCGCGGTCGCCGTCGTCGGCAGCGTGGTCGTCCCGGTGGTCACGGCCTCGGGCGCCGCCCCCGCGTGCACGGTGGAGTACTCCGTCACCAGTCAGTGGGGCAATGGCTTCCAGGGCGCCGTGCAGATCACCAACAACAGCGCCGCTGTGAGCAGTTGGACCCTGACCTTCGACTTCGTGGGCGGTCAGAAGGTCAGCCAGGGCTGGAACGCCAGGTGGTCCCAGTCCGGCACGACGGTGACCGCGGCCAACGAGAGCTGGAACGGCCCGCTGGCCACCGGCGCGAGCGTCAGCGCCGGGTTCCTGGCCTCCTGGTCGGGGAGCAACGCCGTCCCGACGGCGTTCAAGCTCAACGGGACCACGTGCAACGTCGACTCCGAACCGACGCCGCCCCCGACCGAGCCCCCGGCGAGCGGCTCGGCCCCGGCCCTGCACGTGTCCGGGAACAGACTCGTGGACGCCGCGGGGAGGACGCGTCGTCTGCTCGGCGTGAACCGGTCCGGCGGCGAGTTCATGTGCGTCCAGGGCTACGGCATCTTCGACGGCCCGGTGGACGACGCGGCGATCAAGGCGATCGCCGACTGGAAGGCGAACGCGGTCCGCATTCCGCTCAACGAGGAGTGCTGGCTGGGTCTTTCCGACGTCAAGCCGGAGTACGCGGGCGCCAACTACATCAAGGCCGTCAAGGACCTGGTGGCTCGCGTCGAGGCGCACGGCATGACCCCGATCGTCGAGCTGCACTGGACCTACGGCCAGTACACCGGCAACTCGGCCGGCTGCTCCGACGTGCACGCGACCTGCCAGAAGCCCATGCCGGACGCCCAGTACACCCCGTCGTTCTGGTCGTCGGTCGCGAGTACGTTCAAGGACGACCAGGCGGTGGCGTTCGATCTGTTCAACGAGCCCTATCCGGACCGGGCGACGTCCTCCGTCACGGACGCCTGGAAGTGCTGGAAGGACGGCGGCACCTGTCCCGGCATCTCCTACGAGGTCGCCGGCATGCAGGACCTGGTCGACGCGGTGCGCTCCAGCGGCGCCAAGAACGTGATCCTGTCCGGCGGACTCGCGTACTCCAACGACCTGAGCCGGTGGCTGACGTACAGGCCGAGCGACCCGGCGGGCAATCTTGTCGCCGCCTACCACGTCTACAACTTCAACACCTGTGCGAGCGAGAGCTGCTGGAAGTCAACGCTCGCCCCGGTCGCGGCCCAGGTGCCGCTGGTGGCCGGGGAGATCGGTGAGAACACCTGCTCGCACGGGTTCGTCGACCAGGTCATGAAGTGGTTCGACGACCGCAACCTGTCCTACCTCGGCTGGACCTGGAACACCTGGGACTGCTCGTCGGGGCCGTCCCTGATCTCCAACTACGACGGAACGCCCACGGCGTACGGCATCGGGCTGCGCGACCACCTGCGCGCCCTCAACGGATAGTCCACACAGTTCACGACCAGACAGGAACCCGCACTCATGAGTCGTACAAGAACGTCGCTACTGGCCGCCCTGGCTCTCGTCGCGGGCGGCATCGGCACCGCGGCCGTTTCCACCCCCGCGCATGCAGCCGTCCCCTGCACCGTCGACTACAAGGTGCAGAACCAGTGGGACACCGGCTTCACCGCCGCCGTCACTGTCACCAACAACTCGGCAGCCAAGTCGAGTTGGTCGGTGAAGTGGTCGTACGCCGGAAACCAGAAGGTCACCAGCGGCTGGAACGCCAGGATCAGCCAGAGCGGCGCCGACGTCACCGCCGCCAACGAGAGCTACAACGGAGCGCTGGCGACCGGTGCTTCGGTCGGCTTCGGGTTCAACGCCTCCTACAGCGGCACGAACGCGATCCCCGCCACCTTCACGCTCGACGGTGTCATCTGCAATGTCGATGCCGGTGGCGGCAGCGGTGGGGGTGGCGGCGGTGGAGGCGGCGGCACCGGCTCGGGCAGCCGCGTCGACAACCCGTACACCGGCGCCAAGGTGTACGTGAACCCGGAGTGGTCCGCGAAGGCCGCCGCCGAGCCGGGCGGCACCCGCGTCTCCAACCAGCCCACCGGCGTCTGGCTCGACCGCATCGCCGCGATCAACGGCGTGAACGGCGGCATGGGCCTGCGCGCCCACCTCGACGAGGCGCTCAAGCAGAAGGGCAGCGGCGAGGAGGTCGTCCAGCTCGTGGTCTACGACCTGCCGGGACGGGACTGCTCGGCCCTGGCGTCCAATGGCGAGCTGGGCCCGACGGAGATCGACAAGTACAAGACGCAGTTCATCGACCCGATCGCGGCGATCCTCTCCGACTCCAAGTACGCCTCCCTCAGGATCGTCACCACCGTCGAGCTCGACTCGCTGCCGAACCTCATCACCAACACCGGCAGCCGCGCCACGGCCGTCCCGCTGTGCGACACGATGAAGGCCAACGGCAACTACGTGAAGGGCGTCGGCTACGCGCTCGCCAAACTCGGCGCCATCCCGAACGTCTACAACTACGTGGACGCAGGTCACCACGGCTGGCTCGGCTGGGACGACAACTTCGGCCCGACGGCCGACCTGCTCAAGCAGGCGGCCACAAGTGAGGGCGCGACGGTCGACGACGTGGCGGGCTTCATCACCAACACGGCGAACTACAGCGCCCTGAAGGAGGACAACTTCACCGTCGACGACACCGTGAACGGCACGTCGGTGCGCCAGTCCAAGTGGGTGGACTGGAACCGGTACGTCGACGAGCTGTCGTACGCGCAGGCCTTGCGGGAGAAGCTCATCTCGGTCGGCTTCAACTCGAACATCGGCATGCTGATCGACACCTCCAGGAACGGCTGGGGCGGCTCGGCACGGCCCACCGGCCCCGGTCCCAAGACGGACGTGGACGCGTACGTCAACGGCGGTCGCTACGACCGGCGCATCAATACCGGCAACTGGTGCAACCAGGCGGGCGCCGGCCTCGGTGAGCGTCCGCAGGCCAACCCGGCCGCCGGGATCGACGCCTACGTGTGGATGAAGCCGCCGGGGGAGTCCGACGGCTCCAGCTCCGCGATCCCGAACGACGAGGGCAAGGGCTTCGACCGGATGTGCGACCCGACGTACACGGGCAACGCACGGAACAACAACAACATGTCGGGCGCCCTGCCGAACGCACCGCTGTCCGGGCACTGGTTCTCGGCCCAGTTCCAGCAGCTGATGCAGAACGCCTACCCGCCTCTGCCGTGAGCTGAGGTGATCCGCCGGGGTCAGTCCTCCCGGGCCAGGCCCCGGCGGATCGCGAACTCCACCGCCGAGTAGTCGCCGTCGGGGCGGTCCAGCTCGTACGGCACCGCGGGGTACAGCGGCGGCTGCGCCATGAAGCGAGGACGGGTGCCGTGGTGGGGCTGGGCGGCGTGGACGAGGAAGGGATGGCAGAGGTACACGTCACCGGGGCGGCCGGTGGCGTACGCCAGGGGGCGGTGCTCCGTCGCCGCCACCAGCTTCGGCGCGATCTCCAGCCCTGAGACGCCTTCCTCGCCGTACGGCTCCAGCAGCGGCGGCACGTCCAGGTGGGAGCCGACCCGGATGCGGGTCGGTGCGTCGTCCTCGGTCACCTCGCTGAAAAGGAACAGCATCAGCAGCGCGCGGTCCTTCGAGCGCAGGTTGGCGTAGTGCCAGTTCGCTCCCTCGGGCAGGTAGCTGCCCTCGATGTGCCAGCCCGCGTCGTCCGGCTCCCGCTCGTGCGGGAACCGCAGCGGGAAGCTGCCCAGCGAGTACCGGGGCACCCACCGGCCCTCGCCTACCAGCAGATCGAACGCCTCGTGCAGAACCAGGGAGTTGGCCGCTGCCGCGAACGGGCCCTGGGCCATGCCGCCCACCCAGACGACCGGATCCTTCCAGGTGCCGGGGTCCTTGGGGTCGTACCCCGTCTCCCGCCACAGCAGCCGCGCGCAGTCCTCCGCGACCCGCGGCGGCACGGCGCCCTCGATCCGCACGAACCCGTCCTGGAGAAAGCGCTCCACCATCCGGTCGTCCATGGGGCCATCATCGGCGACCGGCCGGCGGCGGCGCACCCCGTTTTGCCGCAGCGGCAACAGAAGTTGCCCCCTCACGGTGCGTCGGCGCAGGCTGGCGGCACCGAGAAGAGAGGGTGACCACCATGGCGCACGAGCACCACGACCATCACGCGCACGCCGATGTCGACTGGGCCGCGATGGCCCCGCTGCTGGAGTCGCAGGCCGAGCTGCTCACCCCCATGTACCGGCGGATCGCGAGCTGGCTGGAGGAGCGCGGTGCGCGGCCGGGGCTGATCGTCGACGCCGGCAGCGGACCGGGAGCCGTCACCTGCGTCCTCGCCGAGGCCTTCCCGGACGCCCGGGTCGTGGCGGCCGACGGGTCCGGGCCGCTGCTGGAACGCGCCCGTATGCGGGCCGCCCGGCTGGGGCTGGCCGACCGTTTCAGCACTCTGTCCGGTGAACTTCCGGGTGTCCTGGGGGAGTTGGAGTACCCGGCGGACCTGCTGTGGGCGAGTCGCAGCCTGCACCACCTCGGTGACCAGCGCGCGGCACTTGCCGCTTTCGCGGATCGTCTCGCTCCCGGCGGAGTCCTGGCCCTGCTGGAGGGCGGTCTGCCCCCGCGCTCGCTCCCGCGTGACATCGGCATCGGACGCCCGGGTCTGGAGGCCCGGCTGGACGCGGTGGAGACCGAGCGGTTCACCGCGATGCGCGCGGAGCTGCCCGGCGCGGTCACGGAGACCGAGGACTGGGCCGCGCTCATGACCTCCGTCGGGCTGCGCGCGCCGGTGACCCGCACCTTCCTGTTCGAGCTGCCCGCTCCGCTCTCCGACCAGGCCCGCACCTGTGTCGTCGCCGAGTTCCAGCGCCGTCGCGACAAGCTCGCGGACGGCTTGGACGCGACGGACCGCTCAACCCTGGACCGCCTCCTGGACCCGGACGACAAGGCGAGCCTGTACCACCGCCGCGATGTCTACGTGCTGCAGGCGCACACGATGCACACGGCCGTCAAGGCCTGACTCGGCGAGCGCTCCACGACCGACCGGCCGGCCCGACTGACGTGTGCCGGGCGCCCGGTGGCGGGCGCCCGGCATCACGGGCTCAGTTGTTCTGAATGAACTTCTTGGCCAGCGACTCACCGAGGGACACCGCCGCGCTGTGGCTCTCGATCGGTGATACCTGCGAATTCTTGAACAGGATGTACGTCACGCCGGAGTCCGCGCCGCCGGTGGCCGGGTCGGGGTCGATGCCGAGCGCCTTCGCGGTGGCGTAGGACGCCTCGCCGATGATCTTCGTGGGGCCGGTGTCGCCGACGACCGCGTACTCGACCTTGTTGTTGTAGATCACGGCGACCACGCCACCGCCCTTGATGCCGGAGCTGGAGTACTTCCAGATGCTGCCGGCGCTCGGCACGACCACGTACGGCAGCGAGTCGGCGCGCAGTGGCTTGCCGTCGGACTGGTGGAACGCGGTGTCGTCCTGGAACCAGGGGTCGGTGTCGCCGTTGCACTTGCCGGTGACCTGGCCGTCGCAGTCGACGTCCATGTCGGCCTTCCAGAACACCGCGCCGTTCTTGCCGCAGACGGGGACGGTGGCCGAGGTCTCGTCGTCCGTCTTGTACTTGCCGTTCGATATCTGAGAACAGGACGTCACCTTGGCGAGGAGGTCGGCCGCGCTGACCGAGCCCTCCTGGGCGGACGTGGGGGCGGCTCCGGAGGCGTTCGCGGGGAGTACGGCGGTGGCGAGGAGTGCGGCGCCGGCGGCCGCGGCGAGGGTCAGTGGTCGAGTGCGCACTGTGGGGGACCCTTCTGTTAGGAAAGTTTCCTTACCGGGTGCCGTACAAGGTGGACCCGTCTGCATGCTCGCGTCAAGCCCTGCAACGCGCGGGGAAGCGGCCCCGGTTGGGCGCCGACGGCGAAATCCGCAGCTCGGCCGCGTGAGCGAGGCCGCGCATGGCCGATCGGCCGGCGGGTACTCGAAGCACGTTTTCACGCCTGCCGTGAGGAGTCCGCCGAGTGACGCGAACGGACATCGCCGCCACGCGTCGACGCGCCCCGCGGGTCCCGCGCGGACCTCGCTGGGGTCAGGCGGCCGGTGCCCTGTCGCTGTCCGCGTCACCTGTCTTCATCGCGCTCAGCCGCGCCGGGGCGGGCACCGCCTCGGCGTACCGCTGTCTGATCTCTCTGCCGTTCCTGGTGCTGCTGGCCCTCCCCGAGTGGCGCCGCGAAGGCCCACCGCCCCGGCGACAGCTCTGCTACGGGCTGGCCGGTGGGGTGCTGTTCGCCGGGGACACCCTGCTGTGGGCCAGGTCGATCACCGAGGTCGGCGCCGGGCTGTCCACCGTGCTGGTCAATGTGCAGGTCGTGGTGGTGCCGCTGCTCGCCTGGGCGGTGGACCGGGAGCATGTGCCCCGCCGGTTCCTGAGCTGGCTGCCGGTATTGGTCGTTGGGGTCGTACTGACCGGCGGGCTGTTCGAGAAGGGCGCCGGTGGCAGCGATCCCACCGCGGGCACGGTCCACGCGGTCCTCGCCGCGCTGAGCTACTCGGGCTTTCTCTTCCTGCTGCGCCGCGGGGGCTTCCGGGGGCATGTCCGGACCACGTACACCGTGGTGATCTGCGCGGCGACCGTCGTCTCGGCGGTCGGCGGCGCGGCATGGGGCGTCCTGGACCTCACGCCGTCCTGGACTGCGCTGGGCTGGCTGGCGCTGGTCGCGCTGAGCAGCCAGGTCGTCGGCTGGCTGCTGGTGGCCGTCAACTCCCCACGGCTGCCGAGCCACACCGGAGCGGTCCTGCTCCTGCTCACCCCGGTGGGCGCGCTCGCTCTCGGCGCCCTGGTGCTGGGGGAGCGGCCCACGTCGATGCAGGGGGTCGGTTGCGCGCTGATCCTGGTCAGCGCCTATGTGACGGCACGCGGGGACGCGCACCACGACGCGGCCCGGGACCACGGCGACGCGGCCCGGGACCACGGCGACGCGGCCCGGGACCACGGCGACGCGCCCCGGGACCACGGCGACGCGCCCCGCAACCGCCGTGGCGGAGGTTCGGGGCGCGTCGTTCGGTCGCCGGTCAGCCCAGGTCGAACGTCGCCGGGTCGGGACCCAGGCGACGGTCCTCGTTCAGCGCGCTGATCGCCGCCATGTCCTCGGTGTCCAGCGAGAAGTCGAAGACCTCGATGTTCTCCCTGATCCGGGCCCGCGTCACGGACTTCGGGATCACGATGTTGCCGAGCTGGACGTGCCAGCGCAGCACGATCTGGGCCGGGGTGCGGCCGTGCTTCTGTGCGATGGCCACGATCGCCGGCACCTCGAGGAGACCCTTGCCCTGGCCGAGCGGCGACCAGGCCTCGGTCGCGATGCCCTGCTCCGCGTGGTACTCGCGGGCGGCGTGCTGCTGCAGGTGCGGGTGCAGCTCGATCTGGTTGACCGCCGGGATGACGGACGTGGCGTCGAGCAGCGTCTGAAGGTGCTCCGGAAGGAAGTTGGAGACACCGATCGCCCGGGCGCGGCCGTCCGCGTGGAGCTTCTCGAAGGCCTTGTACGTCTCGACGAACGTGCCCCGGGACGGCAGCGGCCAGTGGATCAGGTACAGGTCCACGTATTCCAGGCCGAGCTTGTCCAGCGACGCGTCGAAGGCGCGCAGCGTGGCGTCGTACCCATGGTCGCTGTTCCAGAGCTTGGTGGTGATGAAGAGGTCCTCGCGGGGGATGCCGGAGGTGGCGACGGCCTTGCCGACGCCCTCCTCGTTGCCGTAGATCGCCGCTGTGTCGATGCTGCGATAACCGGCCTGAAGCGCGGTGGTGACCGCGCTCTCCGCCTCGTCGTCCGGCACCTGCCAGACGCCGAAGCCGAGCTGGGGCATCTCGACGCCGTTGTTCAGGATGATCGGGGGGACCTTGCTGCTCACGAGCTCTCGATCCTTCAGTCGTCGGGTGGTGCTCCTATCGTCAACGATCACCACCCTACGTGCATTCCTGAGCCCCGGGTTCCCCGCGAAGTCTCGACGACAACCCCAGATTGGCCGGAAATGGATCCGACCTTATCGGTCCGGACCATTGACCGGGTCACGCCATGCCGCAACTCTGTATCGCGGCACCGAACGCATCACTGAACCCGGTGCATCTATGTGAATCACGCGCCTGCCTGGCCCTGACTGGGCCCATCCCACCCCCCACTCGCTGGAAAGCAGGTACGCAGCCATGAACGAGAAGGCCCACGGGGCCTGCCAACTGGAGCAGAGCATCCGGGAAACATCGGAGGACGTGGCCGGTCAGGTCCCCGACTGACCGGACCACCGGTGCGCCGGCGACCCGGTGAAGCGAACTGTTCGCCGTTCCACGGCAGTTGACGGCGCGCGCGGAGTTCGCGGAGGGCGGCGTGCGGCCGGGCGGGGCCTGCTCACACGCCACCGTCCCGCTCCCGGCACGAGGCCACCGTCCCGCTCCCGGCACGAGGCCGCCGTCACCCGCCGCACCCGTACGCCCATCCCGCGCCCGTCCCGAGCCCATCCCTGCGCCCATCGAAAGGAAGCGTCATGAGACGACGCCTGCGAGCCGCACTGACGGCGGGCGCGCTCGCCACCGCCGGGCTGACCGGGCTGGCGGCCACCGCACCGGCCGCCCCGGCTCCGGTACCCCACGCCGCGCGCCCCGTCGCCGCCCCGGACTGGTCGGTCGCGGTCGTGGACTCGACCACGTCCCGTTACACGCCGAGCACGATCGGCGGCTGGTCCTACCCGGTCGGCCTGTACCTGTACGGCCAGTACCTCGTCTACCGGCGCACACACGACGCTCGCTACCTGACGTACATCAAGAGCTATGTCGACCGTTTCGTGAAAAGCGACGGCTCGATCGGCCAGGGCTTCGACAGCCTCGACAGCATGCAGGCCGGCCGATTGCTCGTGCTCCTGCACCACGAGACCGGTCAGGACCGCTACCGCATCGCCGCCCGGCAGATCCGCGACCGGCTGAACACCTATCCCCGCACCTCGGACGGCGGTTTCTGGCACGCCGATACCAGCAGCCGGGCGCACCAGCTCTGGGCGGACGGCGCCTACATGGTGAACCCGTTCCTCGTCGAGTACGGCAAGGAGTTCGGCGACAGCGCGTACACCGACGACGAGGCGGCCAAGCAGCTCTCCGTCTACGGCAGCCATCTGCAGGTCGCCGACGGCCTGCTCAAGCACGCCTACGACGAGTCCAGGAGCGCGGGTTGGGCCGATCCGCAGACCGGGCTCGCCCCCGAGCACTGGTGCCGGGCCGTCGGCTGGTACTCCATGGCGATCGTCGACGTCCTGGACGCCGTCCCCGCGAACCAGCCCCGCCGCCCCCGACTGGTGTCGATCTTCCGGAAGCTGGCCGCGGGTCTGGAGAAGTACCAGGACCCGGCGACCGGGCGCTGGTTCCAGGTGATGGACAAGGGGAGCCGGCCCGACGACTGGACCGAGACCTCCTGCTCCAGCATGTTCACCTACGCCCTGTCGCGCGGCGCGCGACAGGGCTACATCGACCCGCACTACGCCGCCGTCGCGCGCCGTGGCTACCAGGGCGTGCTGGCGAAGCTCTCGGTCGGCTCCGACGGCCGCACGAATCTCGCCGACATCTCCATCGGCACCAACGTCGGCGACTACGCGTACTACGTCGGCCGCCCCCGGGCCACCAACGACTTCCACGGCCTGGGTGCCTTCCTGATCATGAACGAACAACTGCGAGGTGATTAGTGTCATGAGCACGTCCAGAAGGGCGCTGCTGGGCGCCGCCCTCGGTGGTGCGGCGGCGGTCGCGGCCGGCCTGCCGACCGCTGCCACGGCCCACGCCGCCTCCTGGCGGCAGAAGTGGGCGCCCTCCGCGAGCAGCGACGGCCTCGGCGCCTTCGAGACGATCGAGGACGACCGTGCCGACTCGCACCCCGCCGGGCATCCGCACATCTTCGCCACCGGCGACAACTGGCGCTTCAACATGCACATGGTCGACCGCGACACCTCGACCGACCGCCAGCGCCAGGAGGTCACCGGCCTGCGCACGAGCAGCAGCTACCTCAAGTGGACCGAGGGACAGACCTGGCGGGTCACGTACTCGATGTACATCCCGAGCTCGCTGAAGGCGACCACCACCTTCACCCACATCATGCAGATGAAGCAGCCGGGCAACGGCACCTCGCCGATCGTCGTGCAGTCGCTGCGGCGGGTGAACGGCAAGCAGACCATCGAGTTGAAGCTCGCCGTCGATGACATCCTCGTCGGCCGGACCGACCTGGACCCGCTACACGACAAGTGGACCGACGTCGACTTCCAGATCAAGGTCGGCAACGGCTCGGCGGGTTCGGTCCGCTGGATACTCAAGTCCGGCGGCTCGACCGTGATCGACGCGTCGAAGACAGGCGTCGACACCTTCCTGGCCGACCGGGTGCGCCCGAAGTGGGGCATCTACCGCTCCCTCGGCGACACCTCCGGGTCCCTGCAGGACACCTACCTCCTGCTCACCGACCTCCGTGGATACCAACTGGTGTGAGGAGCCGTCACGTGAAACCCCCCACCGGTCCACGCAGCCGAGCGGCGGCCGTCGTCCTCTTCGTCGTGGCCGCCGTCCTCGGCCTCACCCATCCCGCGGCCCTCGCCGCCCCGCACACCACCGCCCGCGCCGCCACCGAGTACGACGTGCGCGACTACGGCGCCAAGGGCGACGGCTCCGCCAACGACTCCCCGGCCATCGACAAGGCGATCACGGCGGCCAACTCGGCGGGCGGCGGTACCGTCCGCTTCCCCTCCGGCACCTACAAGTCCAGGAACACCATCCACATGAAGAGCCATGTGACGCTCCAACTCGACAAGGGCGCCACTCTCCAGGGCTCCAGTGCCGACACCTACGACAAGGCCGAGTCCAACCCGTACGACGGCTACCAGGACTACGGGCACAGCCACTTCCACGACGCGATGATCCACGGCGACAAGCTGACCGACATCGGCTTCGTCGGCCAGGGCGTCATCGACGGCGCGGGCAACCTGATCACCGGCAACCCCAAGTCCGGCGAGGCCGACAAGATCATCTCGCTGACCCGGTGCGACGGCCTGCGCATCGGCGACGGCCTCACCCTGCGCCGGGGCGGCCACTTCGCGGCCCTCATCAACGGCTGCAAGAACGTGACCTCCGACCACCTCACCATCGACACCGCAAGCGACCGCGACGGCTGGAACGTCATCTCCACCACCAACGTCACGATCACCAACGCCACCATCCACGCCAACGACGACGCCCTGGTCTTCAAGAGCGACTACGCGCTCGGTGCCAAGCTGGCCAACGGGCATGTGCGGGTGAGTGATTCGACCCTCGGGGCCAAGTGCTGCAACGCCCTGATGTTCGGCTCCGAGACCTGCGGCGACTTCTCGGACTACCGGTTCGAGAACATCCGCATCGACGGCGCCGACAAGTCCGGCCTCGGCATGGTCTCCATGGACGGCTCGAAGATCTCCGACGTCCACTACCGCGACATCACGATGACGAACGTCCACTCGCCGATCATGCAGAAGATCGGCACCCGCAAGCGGTGCGGGAACAGTCCCGGCGTCGGATCGATCAGCGACGTCACGTACGACCACATCACGGCCACCGGCAACAGCCCGTCCCTCAGCCCGACCCTGTGGGGCGAGAGCGGCCACCGCATCAACGGCGTGACCTTCACCGACGTCAACGTCACGGTCCCCGGCGGCAACGGAACGATGTCCACGGGCGTGCCGAGCAACGACCCGACCGACTACAACCCCAAGAGCATCGGCACCCGCCCGGCCTACGGCTGGTATCTGCACAACGCCGACAACGTCCAGTTCACGGACAGCTCGGTGAAGTTCGCCTCGAACGACGGCCGGCCCGCGTTCATCGCCGACGCGGCCGACGGCATCCGCCTCACCCGCTTCACCGCGCAGAAGGGCGGCGACTCCCCGTTCGACGTGGGCTTCCACGACGTCACCGGCGCCTGCCTGACGGGCAGCCACAACACGTCCGGCGGCGCTCTGCGGGTCTCGGGAAGCCAGGACTGCGCCAGTACGGCGGTGAAACCGCTCGACCTGGAGAACCCCCGTCAGGACTTCCTGCGCGCTTCCGTCGGTGGGCTCTTCCTGCACTGGGGCCTGCGCACCGCGCCGGCCCACGCAAGCTGCACCGCCTGGGAGAACGACGTGACCAGCGGCGGCTGGAGCCCGGACTACTGGGTGAACGAGGCGCAGAAGCTGCACACCCAGTACATGGTCCTCGCCACCTTCCACAGCCGCCTCGGCTACGCCCGCCCCTGGCCGTCGAAGATCCCCGGCTCCTGCTCCACCAAGCGGGACTTCCTCGGCGAGCTGATCACCGCCGCCAAGGCCAAGGGCATGAAGGTCGTCCTCTACATGACCAACGACCCCCAGTGGCACGAGGAGGGCGGCCACGAATGGCTCGACTCGGCCGCCTACTCCGCCTACAAGGGCAAGAACGTCGACCTGACCACCAACGACGGCTTCGGGCAGTTCAGTTACGACAACTTCTTCGAGGTCATGGACCGCTACCCCGACCTCGGCGGTTTCTGGATCGACAACGACAACCCGTACTGGGAGAGCCACAACCTCTACCAGCAGATCTACGACAAGCGCCCGAACTACACGCTCAGCAACAACAACGAAGACACGCCGATCATGGACATGATCAGCAATGAGCAGAAGACCGGGATGACCCCGGCCTACGACTACCCGCAGGCGATCTACACCGCCCAGCCCCGCCTGACCGAGGCCGACTTCAAGCTGCCCTCGACCGGCGCCTGGTGGTACGACGGCTCCGACCCCTCCGTCGACCGCATGCTCACCCTCGGCCGCCTCATCACCAACGCCGGCTCCTCGGTGAAGGCGCTGATGGCCGAGACGGCCCAGGTCAACGGCAAGTTCCCGTCGAACCAGGCCTCCTTCAACAACTTCGCGAACTCCTACCTGGGCCCCATCTGGGAGTCCCTGCACGGCACCGAGGGCGGCGGCTACATGTACGGCGGCCTCAAGCCCGGCGCCTGGAACGACGGCGCCCACGGCGTGACGACCGTCGCCAAGGACGATGCGAACCGGCAGTACATCCACGTCCTGACCCCGCCCAGTACCGGCACCCTGCGCGTCCGCGACAACGGCTACCGCATCGCCTCGGTCGCCGACCTCCGTACAGGCGAGGCGGTTTCGTGGTCGCAGTCAGGGGGCGTGCTGACGCTGTCCGGGCTCGGTGGCTGGGACCCGTACGACACCGTCTTCAAGGTGACCACCGCCGGCCGCGAGGGCACCCTCACCGGCGTCAAGGTCAGCGCGAGCGCCTCCGCCGGCGGACATGCCGGATCAGCCGCCGGTGACGGCGACTACCTCACCTACTGGGACAACAACAAGACCCTCCCGGTGAACCTCACCTTCGACCTCGGCTCGGCCAAGAAGGTGCAGTACATCGGGCTCAACCAACGCGAGGACTCCGTCGCCTACGCCCGTTCCAGTACCGAGCAGTCCGCGCGGATCAAGGACTACAAGGTGTTCCTGAGCAACGACGGTTCGACCTGGGGGAGCGCGGTCAAGACCGGGCAACTGCCGAGTCGTCGGGGAATCCAGGGCATCGACCTGACGGCCGCCAACGCCCGTTACGTCCGTCTCGAGGTCGACACCACCTGGGCCGCCTCCAGCGACTCGGCCCGCTACAAGCGCCTGCGGATCGACGAGGCGTGGATCGGCACGTCATACGCGACACCCGTGAACGGGGGACAGTCATGACCCGCATCAGATCGCTCACGGCCGCGGCGGCCGGCCTGCTCGTGGCGGCCGCCGTACCGCTGGCAGGCGTCACCGCTCATCCGGCCGCCGCCTCCGACAACGGCCAGTCCGTCCGGCCCGCCATGGGCTGGTCAAGCTGGAGCTTCGTGCGCCGCACGCCGACCGAGGCGAAGATCAAGGCGCAGGCCGACGCCCTGGTCTCCAGTGGTCTGAAGGACCACGGCTTCGTCTACGTCAACCTCGACGACTTCTGGCAGAAGTGCGACGACAACGGCTTCACCGTCGACAACTACGGCCGCTGGGCCGTCGACACGGCCAAGTTCCCCAACGGCATCAAGGGGCTGGCCGACTACGTCCACTCCAAGGGCCTGAAGTTCGGTTTCTACGTGACCCCCGGCATCGCCAAGAACGCGGTCGCCGAGAACACGCCGATCGAGGGGACCTCGTACCACGCGAAGGACATCGCGGACACGTCGAAGACCGAGAAGAACTACAACTGCAAGAACATGTACGCCATCGACTACTCCAAGCCGGGCGCCCAGGAGTTCGTGAACTCCTGGGCCAAGCAGTTCGCGTCCTGGGGAGTCGACTACCTGAAGATCGACGGGGTGGGCGGCGCCGACATCCCCGACGTCCAGGCCTGGGACAAGGCGCTGCGGGCCTCGGGACGGCCCATCAACTTCGCACTCTCCAACAACCTGCCCATCGCCGACGCCGCCACCTGGCGCAAACTGGCGAACAGCTGGCGTACCCAGGGCGATGTGGAGTGCTACTGCGGACCGGGGAGCAACGGCAGCGGCTATCCGCTGACCGACTGGTCCCACGTCTCCAAGCGGTTCGACTCGGCCGCCTCCTGGCAGCCGTACGCCGGGTCCGGCGGCTGGAACGACCTGGACTCGCTGGAGATCGGCAACGGCGACCAGGTGGGCCTGACGGCGGACCAGCGCCGTTCGCACTTCACGCTCTGGGCGATGGCCGCGGCCCCGTTGCTGCTCGGCACCGACCTCACGCAACTCGACTCCGTCGACAAGGCGATGCTGACCAACGACCGGCTGATCGGGGTGGACCAGGACGGGGTCGCCGCGAAGCGGATCGTCGACAG
This sequence comes from Streptomyces sp. NPDC107546, assembly GCF_055639175.1. Classification (NCBI taxonomy): domain Bacteria; kingdom Bacillati; phylum Actinomycetota; class Actinomycetes; order Kitasatosporales; family Streptomycetaceae; genus Streptomyces; species Streptomyces sp. NPDC107546. The sequence goes on from NZ_JBVKBA010000009.1 coordinate 117,564, forward strand.
CGGTGTCAAACAGGTCTGGAGCAAGAAGGAGAGCGACGGACAGTACGTCGTCGCGCTCTTCAACACCGGCACCTCGGGCAACGCCACCGTGAGCGTGAACTGGTCGCAGGTCGGCTTCAGCGGCTCCGGTGACGTCACCGACCTCTGGTCCGGCTCCCACAAGGGCGTGATCGCGAACTCGTACAGCGCGACCCTGCGCCCCGGCGAGACCCGGCTGATCCGGGTCAAGCCCGTCAACTCCCTGAGCACGACCGCGGCTTCCCCCGGCTTCGCCGTCGCCCCATACGAGTACCTCGGCTGGGGCAACCCCCAGAACCCCACGTCCGTCATGTCCGCGACCGGCGTCAAGTGGTTCACCCTCGCCTTCATCCTCTCCGACGGCACCTGCAACCCGAAGTGGGACGGCTCCCGCCCGCTGACCGGAGGCAGCGACCAGTCGACGATCAACGCGGTCAGAGCGGCGGGCGGTGACGTCGTCGTCTCCGTCGGCGGCTGGAGCGGGAACAAGCTCGGTGAGAAGTGCTCCAGCGCCTCCGCGCTCGCCGGCGCCTACCAGAAGGTGATCAACGCCTACAAGCTCAAGGCGCTGGACATCGACATCGAGAACACCGAGTGGTCCAACGCCACCGTGCGGCAGCGGGTCGTCGACGCGCTGAAGACGGTCAAGGCGAACAACCCGGGGCTGAAGACCGTCATCACCTTCGGCACCACCTCCAGCGGTCCCGACTCCACCGGCGTCGACATGATCAAGCGGGCCGCCACCTCCGGTCTGGGGAACGACGTCTGGTGCATCATGCCGTTCGACTTCGGCGGCGGCACCACGAACATGGGCACCCTCACCACCAAGGCCATGGAAGGCCTCAAGGCCCAGGTGAAGTCGGCGTACGGCTACAGCGACGCCACCGCCTACACGCACATCGGGCTGTCGTCGATGAACGGCAGGACCGACGACTCCGGTGAGCGCGTCCGGGTGGCCGACTTCAAGACCATGCTCGCCTACGCCCAGCAGCACCACATCGGGCGGCTCACCTACTGGGCCGTCAACCGCGACCGGGCCTGCGGCTCGGGCGCCGACGGCGACTCCTGCAGCGGCGTGACGCAGCAGCCGTACGACTACCTCAAGGTCTTCACCCAGTACACGGGCTGAGGGGAACATCCGTGCACATCAGAAGAGTTCTGCCGTACGGCGTCGCGGCGGCCCTGGCGCTGCCGCTCGCCGGTCTCGGCCAGGGCACCGCCCTCGCCGCCACCGACTACCAGGCCGAGGACGCCCGGATCTCGCAGGGCACCGTGGCCACCAACCACACCGGCTACACGGGCAGCGGCTTCGTCGACTACTCCAACGTCAAGGGTTCCTACGTGGAGTTCACGGTGAACGCGCCCTCCGCCGGCACCTCCGCCCTCACGCTCCGCTACGCCAACGGGACCTCCACCGACCGACCGATGGACATCTCCGTCAACGGCACCGTGGTCGCCTCCGGCGTCTCCTTCCCGGCCACCGCCGACTGGAACACCTGGGTCACCAAGACCCTCAACGTGCCGCTGACCGCGGGCACCGACAAGATCCGGGCCACCGCCACCACCGCCAACGGCGGCCCCAACCTCGACCGCGTCAGCCTGGACGCGGCCGCCGACACCCAGGCCCCGACCCGCCCCGGCCGGCCCAGCTGCTCGGACATCGGAGAGGACGCGCTCACCCTGACCTGGGGCGCCTCCACGGACGACGTGGGCGTGACGGCGTACGACATCTACGAGCACGGCAACAAGATCGGTGAGGCGCCCGGGAGCTCGACCTCGAAGGCGCTGACCGGGCTCACGCCGAACACCGACTACAACCTCACGGTGATCGCCCGCGACGCGGCGGGCAACACCTCGCTCGCCAGCCCCGTCGTCGACTGCACGACCAAGCCCAGCTCCGACACCACCCCGCCGAGCAGGCCGGGCCCGCTCTCCGCGAGCAACGTCGGCACCAACAGCGTCGATCTCAAGTGGGGCGCCTCGACCGACGACAAGGCGGTCGCCGCCTACGACGTGCGCAGCGACACCACCGTCTACGACACGGTCACCAGCGGCACCTCGACCACGCTGACCGGGCTCGCCTGCAACAGCCCGTACAGCCTGAACGTGGTCGCCCGGGACGCGGCGGGCAACGTCTCCGAGCCGAGCAACACGGTCACGTTCACCACCAGGGCCTGCTCGACGGACGGCGGGGTGCCGTCCTCGATAACAACCCTCTCCAGCGGCTGGACCATCCCGTGGGGCACCTACTGGATGCCCGACGGCAAGACCGCGCTGGTCACCGAGCGGGACGACTTCCGGGTCTGGAAGGTCACCAAGGACGGCACGAAGACGCAGGTCGGCACCGTGCCGAACGCGGTGACCACCAACGGCGAGGGCGGACTGCTCGGCGTCGCCGTCGACCCCAAGTGGGACACCGACCACTACGTCTACTTCATGCACACCGCGTCCGAGGGCAACCGCGTGGTCCGCATGACGTACGACGGCACCAGGCTCGGCGACTACAAGATCCTGCTCCAGGGCATCAAGAAGAACCGCTACCACAACGGCGGCCGCCTCGCCTTCGGCCCCGACGGCTATCTGTACGTCTCCACCGGCGAGGCCCAGACGCCCGAGCTGGCGCAGGACAGGAACTCCCTGAACGGCAAGATCCTGCGCATGACGACCGACGGCAAGCCGGCCCCCGGCAACCCGTTCGGCAACTACGTCTACAGTCTCGGTCACCGCAATCCGCAGGGCCTCGCCTTCGACCGCAACGGCCGCCTGTGGGAGGCGGAGTTCGGCAACAGCTCCAAGGACGAGCTGAACCTCATCAAGCCGGGCGCGAACTACGGCTGGCCCACCTGTGAGGGAAGCTGCGACGTCGCCGGGATGACCAACCCCAAGGCCACCTGGAACGTCTCCGAGGCCTCACCGAGCGGCATCGCCATCGTCCGCAACGTGGTCTACATGGCCTCCCTGCGCGGCGAGCGGCTGTGGCGGATCCCGATCAACGGCGACAGTGAGAGCGTGGGCACCCCGAGCGCGTACTACGTCGGCACCTACGGCCGGCTGCGCACGGTCAGCAAGGTGCCCGGCGCCGACCAGTTGTGGCTGTCCACCACGAACTGCGACAACAACGGAGGCGCGGCGGACGGTTCCGACAAGATCTTCCGAGTGACGATCGAGTAGCCGGCCCCGAAGGGAGCGAAGCGGGAGGGGGCGCTGTGCCGGCCTCAGGTCCGGTACAGCGCCTCGACCTCGTTCGCGTACGCGTTCTCGATGGCCTTGCGCTTCAGCTTCAGCGACGGCGTGAGGAGCCCGTGCTCCTCGGTGAACTGGTGGGCGAGGATACGGAACGTACGGATCGACTCGGCCTGCGAGACCAGCGTGTTGGCGGCGACCACCGCGCGCCGCACCTCCGTCTCCAGGTCCGGGTCGCGCACCATCTCGGCCGGGGACAGCTTGGGCTTGCCCTGCATCTGCAGCCAGTGCTCCACGGCCTCGGAGTCGAGTGTGACGAGCGCGGCGACGTAGGGGCGGTCGTTGCCGACGACGATGCACTGCGCGACCAGCGGGTGGTCCCGTACGCGCTCCTCGAGCAGCCCGGGGGAGACGCTCTTGCCGCCGGAGGTCACCAGGATCTCCTTCTTGCGGCCCGTGATCGTGAGATAGCCGTCCTCGTCCAGGGAGCCCAGGTCGCCGGTGGCGAGCCAGCCGTCGTGGAGTGTCTCGTCGGTGGCCTTGGGGTTGTTGAGGTAGCCCTGGAAGACATGGGCGCCGCGCAGCCAGATCTCGCCGTCGTCCGCGATGTGCACGGTGGTGCCGGGGACGGCCTGGCCGACCGTGCCGTAGCGGGTGCGCTCGGGCGGGTTGGCGGTCGCCGCCGCCGTCGACTCCGTCAGCCCGTAGCCCTCGTAGATGTGCACGCCGGCGCCCGCGAAGAACAGGCCGAGCCGGCGGTCCATCGCCGAGCCGCCGGACATCGCGTGCCGTACCCGGCCGCCCATCGCGGCGCGGATCTTGGCGTAGACGACCTTGTCGAAGAACTGGTGCTGCATGCGCAGACCCGCCGACGGGCCGGGGCCGGTGCCCCACGCCTTGGCCTCCATCGCGTCCGCGTACTTCACGGCGACCTCGACCGCCTTCTCGAACGGCCCGGAGCGGCCCTCCTTCTCGGCCTTGCGGCGGGCCGCGTTGAAGACCTTCTCGAAGATGTACGGCACGGCGAGGAAGAACGTCGGTCTGAACGCGGCCAGATCGGGCAGCAGTGCCGCCGCGTTCAGCTGCGGCTGGTGGCCGAACTTGACCCGGCCGCGAATGGCCGCGACCTCGACCATCCGCCCGAAGACGTGCGCCAGCGGCAGGAACAGCAGGGTCGCCGCCTCGTCGCCCCGCTTGGAGTGGAACACCGGCTCCCACCGCTCGATGACCGTGTCGGCCTCGAACATGAAGTTGCCGTGCGAGAGGACACAGCCCTTGGGGCGGCCGGTGGTGCCGGAGGTGTAGATGACGGTCGCCACCGTCTCCGGGGTGACCGCCTGCCGGTGCCGGTGCACCACCTCGTCCTCGATGGTCGCGCCCGCGTCGTACAACTCCTGCACGGCGCCCGCGTCGAGCTGCCACAGCCTGCGCAGCTGCGGCAGCCGGTCGATGACCGTGGCGACCGTCATCGCGTGGTCCTCGTGCTCCACCATCGCGGCCACCACCTCCGCGTCGTGCAGCATCCAGAAGACCTGCTCGGCCGACGAGGTGGGATAGACGGGGACGACCTGCGCGCCGATCGTCCACAGCGCGAAGTCGAAGAGCGTCCACTCGTAGCGCGTACGGGACATGATCGCGACGCGGTCCCCGAAGCGCACGCCCTGGGCCAGCAGCCCCTTGGCGAGCGCCAGCACCTCGTCGCGGAACTCGGCGGCGGTCACATCGCGCCACCGGCCCTGCTCGTCCTTGCGGCCGAGGGCGACACGGAGCGGATCTTCCTGGGCATACTCGAAGACGACATCGGCCAGGCCGCCCACCGGCGGCGCCGACGCCAACGGAGGGTTGGTGAACTCGCGCAATCCCCGCTCCCGGCTCTTGGTTCGCCTGCGGGGTGCTCCAGCCGGTCAGGCTCACTGGTGGCGCTCCGCACAGCGCCGTGAAAGCTACCCCACCCAGGAGCCCGGCGGGAGAGGGTCGAGAACCCCGGAACTGCTCACAAACGCACAGGTCAGCCATGGAAAATGCGAGCACAAAGGGAAGGGACGGACAGAATCCCTTACGGCGGCGTAAGTTCCGGTCCCGTAATCTCCACGGAATCTGTACGGGCCGATTACCGCGCCGCACGACCTACTGACGAGTACGGCGCGGCGGGGCCGGTGCCTTCCGCCGGCCACCGCCCCCGGCGGTCACTCCGGCCCACCACTGTCTTCATCAGCGTCCGCGGCGCCGATCCTGTCACTCGGTCCCGCGGTTGCTGCACCGGCACCAGCACGGCCGCCCCCGCGACCAGCCCCACCATGCCGGCCGTCACGCTGCCGGACCGGGTTCACCGCACTCCGCCATGCCCGCCGCTTGGGCGGCACCACGGCCGGGACGGCCCCGACGGCGCCCAGGCCCGGCGTATCCGCGGCCGGTGCGGTGACTACCGTCGGTGCAGCCGGTCGCCGCCCGCGAGGATCGTGGCCGCCAGCGCCTGGGCCGCGCTGTGGGCGGGGCCCCGGCGCTCTGAGTGGACCAGGACGAAGTCGACCTCACCCAGATCCGGCAGGCCCGCACGCTCGGGGATCCTGACCAGTCCCGGAGGGATGAGGTCCCGGGAGTGGGCCATCACGCCGAGGCCGGCGCGGGCCGCCGCGATCAGGCCGTTGAGACTGCCGCTCGTGCAGGTGATGCGCCAGGGCCGCCCCTGTTCCTCCAGGGCCTGAAGGGCGCGGGCGCGAGTGATGCCCGGCGGCGGGTAGACGATCAGCGGAACCGGGCGGTCTGGGTCCAGGCGCAGTCGCTCCGCGCCGATCCACACCAGCTTGTCGTGCCGGACCAGTTCGCCGCGTGGGTCCTCGGGGCGTCGCTTGGCCAGCACCAGGTCGAGCCGGCCCGCCGCCAGCCGTTCGTGCAGTGTGCCCGACAGCTCGACCGTCAGCTCCAGATCCACCTCGGGGTGCTCGTACCGGAAGCCCTCGAGGATCTCCGGCAGCCGGGTGAGCACGAAGTCCTCGGAGGCGCCGAACCGCAGTCGACCGCGCGGCCGGGTCCCGGTGAAGAAGGCCGTCGCCTGCTCGTGCACCTCCAGGATCCGCCGTGCGAAGCCGAGCATCGCCTCGCCGTCCTCGGTCAGCTCCACGGAGTGCGTGTCCCGCAGGAAGAGGGGGCGCCCGGTCGCGTCCTCCAGCCGCCGCACGTGCTGGCTCACCGTGGACTGGCGCAACCCCAGCCGCCGGGCGGCCTGCGTGAAGCTCAGCGTCTGGGCCACCGCGAGGAACGTACGGAGGTGGGACGGGTCGTACATGGCGTGAAGGTTATCGCGGAACACGATGGCACTCAGAGCGGTATGACGGATTCCCGATCACCCGCCGGAGGAGGAGCATGGAGAGGGCACGACCGTGCCCCGCACCGGGCACGATCGTGCCCCTGCACCGGACGTACAGCGAAGTAGTGGAGCACTGTGGAACGCCTGCGATGGCCGCGTCGGATGCCCGTCGATCCGTACATCCTCCTGCTGCTGGGGACCGTGGGGCTCGCCGCCCTCCTCCCGGCGCGGGGCACGGCCGCGAGCGTCACCTCCGGTGCCTCCACAGCCGCGATCGCCTTCCTCTTCTTCCTGTACGGGGCCCGGCTCTCCACCCGTGAGGCGCTGGAGGGGCTCCGGCACTGGCGGCTCCACGTCACCGTGCTGGCCTGCACCTTCGTGATCTTCCCGCTGCTGGGTCTGGCGGCCCGGGGCCTGGTGCCGGTGTTCCTGACGCACGATCTCTACACCGGACTGCTCTTCCTCACCCTCGTCCCCTCCACCATCCAGTCGTCGATCGCCTTCACCTCGATCGCCCGCGGCAACGTGCCCGCAGCGATCTGCGCGGGCTCCTTCTCCTCCCTCGCCGGCATCGTCGTCACCCCGCTGCTCGCGGCGGCCCTGCTGGGCGACAGCGGCGGCGGATTCTCGGCGGACTCGCTCGTCAAGATCGTGTTGCAGCTGCTGGTGCCGTTCGTCGCGGGACAGGTCCTGCGGCGCTGGATCGGGGAGTTCGTCACCCGGCACAAGAAGGTGCTCGGGCTCGTCGACCGCGGCTCGATCCTGCTGGTCGTCTACACCGCGTTCAGCGAGGGCATGGTGCGTGGCATCTGGCACCAGGTGAGCCCGCTCCGGCTCGGCGGCCTGCTCGTGGTCGAGGCCGCGCTGCTCGCCGTGATGCTGGCGCTGACCTGGTACGGCGGCCGTGCCCTCGGCTTCGGTCGGGAGGACCGGATCGCGATCCAGTTCGCCGGGTCGAAGAAGTCCCTCGCCTCCGGGCTGCCCATGGCGAGCGTCCTGTTCGGCGCTCAGGCCTCCCTCGCCGTGCTCCCGCTGATGCTGTTCCACCAGATGCAGCTGATGGTCTGCGCGGTGATCGCCAAGCGCCGCGCCCAGGACGCCGCCGGCCCGGAGCCGGCCGCGGCATCACGGACCGCGGTCGGTACGGCGACACGTTCCGGCTGAGGTACGCCCGCGCCGACCGTGGAAAGGCGCTCGGCGCTCGAGACGCGGTGGCCCGTTGACGAGCCGGCCCACATCCGGACCGCCACCGGTCGGCGCCAGTGGCGGCTCAGGGGCGCAGTACCACCTTGCCGAGGTTGCCGCGCGACTCGATGACCGCGTGTGCCTTCGCCGCCTCCTCGAGCGGGAACTCGGCATGCACGACGGGCTTCAGCGCGCCCTCGGCGAACAGCCGCCACAGCTCCTGCCGCCACCGCTCGTACAGTTCCGGCTTCCCGCGGGCGATCCGCGCCATCTGGAAGCCGATCACGGACTTGGCGCCCACCAGCAGGTCGTACGCCTGAACGGTGCCGCCGCCCGAGCTGTACGCGACGAGCCGGCCGCCCGCGGCGAGCGCGGCGACGGCCGGTCCGAGCAGGTCGCCGCCCACCGCGTCGAGGGCGTAGTCGACGGGCTCGCCCCACTCGGGAGCGTCGTAGGCGACCACCTCGTCGGCGCCGAGCGCGCGCACGAACTCCGCCTTGCCGGAGCCGGACACGGCGCCCACGACGCGGGACGCCCCGCGCACCCGGGCCAACTGCACGGCGAGATGGCCGACGCCCTCGCCGCGGAGGGCATGAAGATGTGGCACCACGTGGTGCTCTCCGCCGTCCGTGACCTCGCCCCGGTCGCCCAGGCCGACCTCGGCCGCGGCATCGCGCTCGACCCGAAGGATCTGGTGGGCATCCTCAACGACCTGCAGGCCGCGGGTCTCGTCCTGCGCGAGCCCGACCCCAGGGACCGCCGCAAGAACGCGGTGTCGCTCACCGAGGAGGGCGGCCGACTGCTGAAGCGCTGCGAGAAGGCGGCCCGCGAGGCGAACGACACACTGCTCGCCCCGCTCTCCGCGGCCGAACGCGAGCGGTTCATGGATCTGTTGATCCGTATTTCCGGTACGGACGGAGGACGACGGCTAACGTTCCGTCATGACCGCAGCTGACACACTCGATCCGGCGCGCACCGCCCTCGTGCTCGTCGACCTGATGGACCGCATCGTCGCCCTGCCTCTGGAGCCACGCAAGGGCACGGACGTCCTCGCCACGGCCGAGGGGCTGGCGGACGCCTTCCGCTCGGCCGGCGCTCCCGTCGTCCTCATCCGCGTCGAACGCCCCGGCGTCGCCGAACAGCCGCCCGGCAGCGGCCTGGTCGCCGGCCTGCTCCGGGACGGTGACCTCGAGGTGGTGAAGCGGACGATCGGCGGCTTCCAGGGCACGGGCCTCGACGAGCGCCTGCGCGAACGCGGCATCACCACCCTGGTGTTCGGCGGCGTCGCCACCAACCTCGGCGTGGAGTCCACCGCCCGTGCCGCCGCCGACCTCGGGTACGACCTCGTCTTCGTCGAGGACGCCATGGCCGCCCTCACCGCCGCAGAGCACCAGGCGTCGGTCGGGCTGGACTTCCCGCGCCTAGGATCGGTCGTGGCCGCCTCGCAGGTGCGGCTCACGACCGGTTGACACGGCAGAGCCGGTGCCACAGGGCCTCAGACCAGCAGCCCGCCGCCGTCCACGACCACCACCTCGGCCCCCTCGCGGGCGGCCCCTTCAGCGACCGCCAGGCCGATGCCCGACGTACCGCCGACGACCACGATCCGCTGTCCTCGCAGGCCCGTGTCCGATGCCCCTTTCCGATGTGTCCGACGGGGTTTCAGCCTGCGCCCGGCGGCACCTCGCCGTCCAAGACCTCTTCCGTCCGTGGCGATACCCGGAGGGCACCGCCACCGGAACGGCGCAAAGCGCGACCGGAGATCTCGACCTGCGCGGGGCCTGCTGCTTCGGGCGCGAGGGCACAGCAGGACCCCGGCGGCGCAGGGGGCGCTCCCCGCCGGCCGGGGTCCCCGCCGCCGTGTCGCGGGGAGGCGGTCAGCCCTGGGCGGCCGTGGCCCGCAGGGCGATGCGGTCCTCGCCCGCGTACACGTTCATGGAGCTGCCCCGCAGGAAGCCCACCAGGGTCAGCCCGGACTCCGCGGCCAGGTCCACGGCCAGCGAGGAGGGCGCCGACACGGCGGCGAGGACCGGGATGCCCGCCATCACGGCCTTCTGCGCCAGCTCGAAGGAGGCCCGGCCCGACACCAGCAGGATCGCGCGGGACAGCGGCAGGTCCCCGTTCTGCAGGGCGCGGCCGACCAGTTTGTCCACCGCGTTGTGCCGGCCCACGTCCTCCCGTACGTCGAGCAGCTCGCCGTCCTCGGCGAACAGGGCCGCCGCGTGCAGGCCCCCGGTCCGGTCGAAGACCCGCTGGGCCGCGCGCAGCCGGTCCGGGAGGCTCGCCAGCAGTTCCGGCTCGACCCGCACCGGCGGCTTGTCCGCGATCGGCCAGCGCGCCGTCGTACGGACCGCGTCCAGGCTGGCCTTGCCGCACAGGCCGCAGGAGGAGGTGGTGTAGACGTTGCGCTCCAGCGTGATGTCCGGGATCGCGACACCGGGCGCGGTCTTCACGTCCACCACGTTGTAGGTGTTGGAGCCGTCCACGGTGGCGCCCGCGCAGTAGACGATGTTCTGCAGGTCACGGTGGTCGCCCAGCACGCCCTCGCTGACCAGGAACCCGGCGGCGAGCGCGAAGTCGTCGCCGGGTGTGCGCATGGTGATCGCCAGCGGCTTGCCGTTGAGCCGGATCTCCAGCGGCTCCTCGGCGACCAGCGTGTCCGGCCGGGTGGAGACCACCCCGTCCCGGATGCGGATCACCTTGCGTCGTTCCGTGACTCGTCCCATGTCCTGATCAGCCCCGGTTCTGTACGTGCTGGTAGCCGAAACGGCCCTTGATGCAGAGATTGCCGTGGGTCACCGGGTTGTCGTGCGGGGAGGTGACCTTCACGATCTCATTGTCCTGCACGTGCAGCGTGAGGTTGCAGCCCACACCGCAGTAGGCGCACACCGTGGTGGTCCGCGTCTGCGCCGACTCGTCCCACGTACCCGCCGCGCGCATGTCGAACTCGGACCTGAACGACAGCGCGCCCGTCGGGCACACCTCGATGCAGTTGCCGCAGTACACGCACGCCGAGTCGGTCAGCGGCGCGTCGTGCTCCACGGCGATCCGGGCGTCGAAGCCGCGCCCGGCGACGGAGATCGCGAAGGTGTTCTGCCACTGCTCGCCGCACGCGTCCACGCACTTATAACAGAGGACGCACTTGCCGTAGTCGCGCACGTACAGGTCGTTGTCGATCCTCGGCTGCTCGTCGACGCGGGCCGCGTCCGGGCCGAAACGGTCCGGCTTCGCCTCGTACTCCTTGATCCACTCGGCGGCCCCCGGCGTGGTGGACAGGTCCACCGAGGACGCGAGCAGTTCGAGCACGACCTTCCGGCTGTGCCGGGTGCGCTCGGTGCCGGTCCGCACCTCCATGCCCGGCTCGGCCTTCCGCGAGCAGGCCGGGACGAGGGTCCTCGACCCCTCCACCTCGACCACGCAGACGCGGCAGGCGTTCTTCGGGGTGAGCGTGTCGCCCTGGCAGAGGGTCGGGACGTCCCTCCCGGCGGCACGGCACGCGTCCAGGATCGTCGAGCCCTCGGGCACCCGGGCCCGCTGCCCGTCGAGAGTGAACTCGACGAGCCTGCGCGGCACCCCCAGCGGTATCGCGGTCATGCGTACGCCGCCAGACGGTCGATGGCGGATTCCACGGCGTTCCACGCGGTCTGCCCGAGACCGCAGATCGAGGCGTCCCGCATCGCGCGGCCCACCTCCCGGAGCAGGGCGATGTCGTCGGCGGCGTCGGCGCCCGTACGCTCCACGATCCGCTGGAGCGCCTCCTGCTGGCGCACGGTCCCCACCCGGCACGGCACGCACTGCCCGCACGACTCGTCGCGGAAGAACTGCGCGATGCGCAGCAGCAGCCGCGGAAGGGGGACCGTGTCGTCGAAGGCCATGACGACGCCCGAGCCGAGCGTCGTGCCCGCCTGCCGGGTGCCTTCGAAGGTGAGCGGGATCTCCAGCTCGTCGGGCCGTACGAAACCGCCGGCCGCACCGCCCAGCAGCACCGCGCGCAACCGCTCCCGCGCACCCGCGAGCGTCAGCAGTTCGCCGAGCGTGGCGCCGAACGGAAGCTCGTAGACCCCCGGCCGCTCCACGCTGCCCGACACGCAGAACAGCTTCGGCCCTGTGGAGATCTCCGTGCCGATCGCGGCGTACGCGGAGGCGCCCATCGTGAGGATGGGCAGCACATTGACCAGGGTCTCTACGTTGTTCTCCACCGTCGGTCTGCCGAACAGACCCTTCTCCACGGGGAAGGGCGGCTTCGAGCGCGGCTCGCCCCGGTATCCCTCTATGGAGTTGAACAGGGCCGTCTCCTCCCCGCAGATGTAGGCGCCCGCCCCCCGCCTGATCTCGATGTCGAAGGCGTATCCCTGGCCCAGGACGTCGTCACCGAGCAGGCCCCGCGCGCGTGCCTGCGCCAGGGCGTGCTCCAGGCGGCGCAGTGCGCGCGGGTACTCGCCGCGCAGATACAGATAGCCCCGGTGCGCTCCGATCGCGTACCCCGCGATCGTCATCGCCTCGACGAGCGCGTACGGGTCGCCCTCCATGAGCACGCGGTCCTTGAAGGTGCCCGGCTCGGATTCGTCGGCGTTGCACACGAGATAGTGCGGGTGCTCGGGCCGGGACGCGGTGGTCTGCCACTTGCGGCCGGTGGGGAAGGCCGCTCCGCCACGCCCGAGCAGACCGGAGTCGGTGACCTCGCGGATCACCCCGGCGGGGCCGAGTGCGAAGGCCCGGCGCAGGGCCGTGTAGCCGCCGTGGGCCCGGTAGTCGTCCAGGGAGGACGGATCGACGACGCCGACCCGGCGCAGGAGCAACAACGACGGGTCTCCGGCCTGGGGCACCGCCATCGCCGCCTGCGGCTCCTTGGGTGCCGAGTCGGGCGCGGTGGCGGCGAGGACGGCCGCCTCCACCGTCCCCGGCGCCGACACCGCCGTTCGCACCGGGTCGCCCGCCTTGATCGCGAGCGCCGCCGGGGCGCGTTCGCACAGGCCCAGGCACGGGCTGCGCTCGACGCTCACCCCGCTGCCGGGGCCGAGCCGCGCCTCGACACCGGCGCACAACCCGGCCGCCCCGGCGGCCGTGCAGGCCAGGTCCGTGCAGACGTGCAGCACGGTCACCGGGCGGGGCCTGACCGAGAACATCGCGTAGAACGTGGCCACCCCGTACGCCTGTGCCGGCGGCACGGTCAGCCGCCGGCACAGGTAGTCGAGGCCGCCCTCGCTGATCCAGCCGACCCGGTCGTTGAGCGCGTGCAGCCCCGGCAACAGCAGGTCGCGGCGGTCCCGGGCCGCGCGGCCGCCGCGGGCCCACCTCAGGTCGGCGTCCGTACGGTCGGCGCCATCCCACGAGGACTCCGGCGGGCCCAACAGGGCGTCGACGGCCGCCCGTTCCTCGTCCGTCGGCTTGCTGTCACCGAAGTGCAGGTCCACTTGCGTCACCTCACGATGGTCGCGACGGGCAGCTTCTCGATCCGGATCGCCGACGCCTTGAACTCCGCCGTGCCGGCGATCGGGCAGTTCGCCTCGATCGTCAGCTGGTTGGTGTCCACCTCGTCGGGGAAGTGCATGGTCATGAAGGCGAGCCCGGGCCTGAGGCCGGTGTCGATCCACACCGGCGCGACCACGGACCCGCGCCGCGAGGTCACCCGCACCTCCTCACCGACGACGACCCCGTAGCGCTCGGCGTCCTCCGGGCACAGCTCGACGTACTCGCCGCGCCGGAGCGGGGAGGCATAACCACCGCTCTGCACCCCGGTGTTGTACGAGTCGAGCCGACGCCCGGTGGTCAGCCGGATCGGGTACTGCTCGTCGGTGAGGTCGACGGGCGGGTCGTGCCGGACGATCCCGAACGGCGCGGGCGTGCCACGCCTTTCCGGGTCCCTCTCCCACAACCGGCCGTGCAGGTAGGTGGGTTCCAGCCGGTCCGTGCTGGGACACGGCCACTGGATGCCCTGGTGCTCCTCCAGGCGCGCGTACGTCATCCCGTAGTGGTCCGGCGACACCGACCGCAGCTCGTTCCACACGGCCTGCGCGTCGGCGTACTTCCACTCGTGGCCGAGGCGTGCCGCCAGGTCGCACAGGATGTCGATGTCCTCGCGCGCCTCACCGGGCGGGGTGACCGCCCGGCGTACCCGCTGCACCCGGCGCTCGCTGTTGGTCGTCGTGCCCTCGGTCTCCGCCCAGCCGGCCGTCGCGGGCAGCACCACGTCCGCCAGCTGGGCCGTCTTCGTCAGGAAGATGTCCTGCACGACGAGGAAGTCCAGTTGTTGCAGCCGCCACACGGCCTGTTCGCTGTCCGCCTCCGACTGCGCCGGGTTCTCCCCGATGCAGTAGACCGCCCGGAGCGAGCCCTCCTCCATCGCCTCGAACATCTCCGTCAGGTTCAACCCGTAGTGCGGCTGGATGACGGTGTCCCAGGCGGACTCGAACCGGTGGCGCGCCTCGGGGTCGAGGATGTCCTGGAAGCCGGGCAGACGGTTCGGGATCGCCCCCATGTCACCGCCGCCCTGCACGTTGTTCTGGCCGCGCAGGGGCTGCAGCCCGGAGCCGTGGCGGCCCACATGACCGGTGAGCAGGGCCAGGTTGATCAGGGCGCGGACGTTGTCGGTGCCGTTGTGGTGCTCGGTGATGCCGAGGGTCCAGCACAGCTGGGCGCGCTCGGCGCGGGCGTAGGCGTGGGCCAGCTCCCGGATGGCGCGGGCCGGTACGCCCGTCACCTTCTCGGCGAGCGACAGCGTCCACGGCTCGACCAGCGCCTTGTACTCCTCCAAGCCGGTGGTGGCCCGCTCGACGAACGCCTCGTTGACCAGGCCGGCGTGGATGATCTCGCGGCCGATCGCGTGCGCCATCGGGATGTCGGTGCCGACGTTCAGGCCGAGCCAGCTCTCCGCCCACTCGGCGGTGGACGTGCGGCGCGGGTCGACGGCGTACATCCGCGCGCCGTTCCTGATGCCCTTCAGCACGTGCTGGAAGAAGATCGGGTGCGCGAAGCGGGCGTTGGAGCCCCACATCACGATGACGTCGGTGTGCTCGACCTCCTCGTACGACGATGTCCCGCCGCCCGAGCCGAACGCGGCCGACAGGCCCGCGACGCTCGGGGCGTGGCAGGTGCGGTTGCAGGAGTCGACGTTGTTGGTGCCCATCACCACCCGGGCGAACTTCTGCGCCACGTAGTTCATCTCGTTGGTCGCGCGGGCGCAGGAGAACATGCCGAACGCGCCGCGGTTGCGGGTCAGGCCCCGCGCGGTGCGGTCCAGCGCCTCCTCCCACGTCGCCGGGCGGAAGGGCTCGTCGCGGGAGTCACGGACGAGCGGGTGGGTGAGCCGGGTGTAGGTCTTCGGTTCGCGTTTCCTCATGCGGCGCTCCTCAGCGCGAGCAGGTCCGAGATGGCGTGCACGGTCCGCAGGGTGGGCACTTCGACGCCGGTGATCTCCGCCAGCTCGACGACGGCTGCGAGGAGTACGTCGAGTTCGAGCGGTTTGCCGCGTTCCAGGTCCTGGAGCGTGGAGGTGCGGTGGTCGCCGACGCGCTCGGCGCCCGCGAGGCGCCGTTCGATGGAGACGCCGACCGTGCAGCCGAGGGCCTCGGCGACCGTGAGCGTCTCCCGCATCATGATCTCGATGACCCTGCGGGTGCCGCCGTGCAGGCACATCTGGCGCATGGTGGCGCGGGCCAGCGCGCTGATCGGGTTGAAGGAGATGTTGCCGAGCAGCTTGACCCAGATGTCACTTCGCAGGTCCGGCTCGACCGGGCACTTCAGGCCGCCCGCCCGCATCGCCTCACCGAAGGCCAGACAGCGCCCGGAGATGCTGCGGTCCGGCTCGCCGACGGAGAACCGGGTGCCTTCCAGGTGCCGTACGACACCGGGGCCTTCGAGTTCGGTCGCCGCGTACACCACACAGCCGATGGCCCGTTCCGGCGCGAGCACCGCACTGACCGCGCCGTGGGGGTCCACGCTCTCCAGGCGACGGCCGTCGTAGGGGCCGCCGTGGCGGTGGAAGTACCACCACGGGATGCCGTTCTGGGCGGCCACGACCGCCGTCGTGCCGTGCAGGAGAGGCTCGATCAGCGGCCCGCACGCCGCGTACGAGTGGGCCTTCAGACCCAGGAACACATAGTCGACCGGGCCGATCACGGCCGGGTCGTCGGTGGCGTGGGCGTGCGCGGTGAAGTCACCGCGCGGGCTGCGCACCCGCACTCCGTGCCGCCTCATGGCCGCCAGATGCGGTCCACGGGCGATGAGGTGCACATCGGCGCCCGCACGGTGCAGCGCGGCGCCGACGTAGGCGCCGATCGCACCGGCGCCGAGAACTGCGACTTTCACAGGAACACTCCGTTCGGTCGAGGGAGTACCGCGGAGGTGGCAGGAACTGCCGATGAGGGTCGATACAGGATGTCGACGAAATATTGTCTACAGTATGGAAGTTGGGGCGGCAAGAGTCCGTGCAGCACCGGAGACCGTCGGCCCGTTGGGACGGTCCGGGTTGCGCACCCCCCGGATGTGCGTGATCCGGTCGTCGTCGGCGACTTTGTGCCCCCTCCGGTACGGCAAATCAGAGTGGCGGAACGTGAGGTCGGCGGCTCGCCTCACATTCGGTGGGGCTGCGTTGTCGGACTGGTGAGGACGAGACACCATCCACAGGACAGGAAGCTCAGCATGAACGACTTCCAGGAGATCGCCGACCGCGTGGAGATCGAGGCGCTGCGCGCCGAGTTCACAGACGCGGCGATGATGCGCGACCGCGCCCGCCTCGCCGCACTGTTCACCCCCGACGGCGTTCTGCGCATGCCCAACGTCCCGGTCGAGCTCATCGGCCGGGAGGAGATCCGGACCGGAGGTGAACGCCTGCAGAGCCAGTGGGACTTCTTCGTGCAGAACAGCCATCCAGGCACCATCCGGATCGACGGTGACACCGCCACCGGTCGCACCTACGTGCAAGAGATCGCGCGCCTGCTCGACGGCCGATCGGGCCTGAACTTCGCCATCTACCACGACACCTACCGGCGTACGCCGGAGGGATGGAAGTTCACCGAGCGGGTCTACGAGGTCAGGTACCTCGACAGCACCCCGCTGGGGGGTTCGGCGCCCGGCCCCGACGCTCAGGCGCTCGACTCCGGTAAGGCCGGGGACGCCGGTCGGGCACCGCGGGCCGGCGAGACGGGAGCGTCGGCCACGGGGGTGGCCGACGACTTCGCCGCACCGGCGTCCGGCGAACGGCTCGACCGGGCGATCGCGGCGCTGCGGGCGAACGGCTTCACCGCCGAACTGCTCGACGACGCCGCGGCGGCCCGCGCCCGCATCAAGGATCTGATCCCGCAGGGCGCGGGCGTGTTCACCGGGGCCAGCGAGACGCTTCGGATCTCCGGCATCGCGGAGGACATCGAGGCGGGCGACCGCTACCAGGCCATCCGGCCGCGCGTGCTGAAGATGGACCGCGCCACCGAGTCCGACCAGATCCGCCGGCTGGTGGCCGCCCCCGACGTCTTCGTCGCCAGCGTCGCGGCCGTCACCGAGACCGGCTCGCTCGTCATCGCCTCGGGCAGCGGCAGCCAGCTGCCCGCCTGTGCCGGCGGCGCCGCGAGGGTGATCTGGGTCGTCGGGGCGCAGAAGGTGGTGCCCGACCTGAGCACCGCACTGCGCCGGGTCGAGGAGCACGCCCTCCCACTGGAGACCGCGCGCGCCCAGGCGGTCTACGGGCAGCCGAGCGCGGTCAACCGTCTGCTGGTCCTCAACGCCGAGCCGCATCCCGGGCGTGGCACCGTCCTGCTACTGCGCGAGGCCATCGGATTCTGACATCCCGCGCGGTGAGGACGTGAGAACATCGCGGGGGCGGACCGCGAGCCGTATCGGGCTCGCCGTCCGCCCCCGCGCCCTGCCTTGTGCAGGGTCACACCGGGCGGCACGACCGTTCGGCGCACCCTGGATACCGTTCACCGCATACGGTCGACCCGCGGGTTCTCAACTCCCGTCCTCCTTCCTACTGTTCGGGATCATGAGCCCTCCTGTCGCACCCCCGGGATGGAGCCGCTGGCTGGTGCCGCCCGCAGCTCTCTCCGTCCACCTGTCCATCGGCCAGGCCTATGCCTGGAGCGTGTTCAAGCCGCCGCTCGAATCCGCCCTGCACCTCAGCGGCACCCAGAGCGCGTTGCCCTTCCAGCTCGCCATCGTGATGCTCGGACTGTCGGCCGCGTTCGGCGGCACGCTCGTCGAACGCAACGGCCCGCGCTGGGCCATGACCGTCGCCCTGGTCTGCTTCTCGACCGGCTTCCTGATCTCCGCGCTGGGCGCGCAGACACAGCAGTACTGGCTGATCGTCCTCGGCTACGGGTTCGTCGGGGGCATCGGCCTCGGCATCGGCTACATCTCACCCGTCTCCACCCTGATCAAGTGGTTCCCGGACCGGCCCGGCATGGCCACCGGCATCGCCATCATGGGCTTCGGCGGCGGCGCGCTCATCGCCTCCCCCTGGTCGGCGCAGATGCTCCATTCCTTCGGCTCCGACCACTCCGGGATCGCGCTCGCCTTCCTGGTGCACGGGCTGTCGTACGCCGTCTTCATGTCGCTCGGGGTCCTGCTGGTACGGGTGCCGCGCAGCGAGGACCTCGCAGGCACGGCCGCCGGGCCGAGCGCCTTCGAAGGGGTGCAGGTCTCCGCCCGGAGCGCCGTGCGCACCCCGCAGTTCTGGTGCCTGTGGATCGTGCTCTGCATGAACGTGACGGCCGGCATCGGCATCCTCGAGAAGGCCGCCCCGATGATCGCGGACTTCTTCGCGGACACCTCCACCCCGGTGTCGGCCTCCGCCGCGGCCGGCTTCGTCGCCCTGCTGTCGGCGGCCAACATGGCGGGCCGGATCGGCTGGTCGTCGGCCTCCGACCTGATCGGGCGCAAGAACGTCTACCGCGTCTACCTGGGCGCCGGTGCGATCATGTACCTGCTCATCGCGTCGTTCGGCGACTCCTCCAAGCCGCTGTTCATTCTCTGTGCGCTGGTGATCCTCTCCTTCTACGGCGGCGGCTTCGCGACCATCCCCGCCTATCTGAAGGACCTGTTCGGCGCGTACCAGGTCGGTGCGATCCACGGCCGGCTGCTCACCGCCTGGTCGACCGCCGGGGTCCTCGGGCCGCTGATCGTCAACTGGATCGCCGACCACCAGAAGGAAGCCGGAAAGCACGGGTCGTCCCTCTACGGCCTGTCCTTCGTGATCATGATCGGGCTGCTCGTCATCGGCTTCGCCGCCAACGAGCTGGTCCGGCCCGTCCACCCCCGTCACCACGTCCCCGCACCGAAGGAGGCCGCCGATGGCCGCCGAGAGCAGCCCGCCTGACCGGCGCGCCCTGATCGCCCTCGCCTGGGTGTGGGTGGGGGCGCCGCTGGGCTACGGCCTGTACGAGCTGGTCCTGAAGGCCAAGCAGCTCTTCACCGGGTGACAGTTCGGGCACATGCCGGGGCGCCCGAAGAACTGCGGGAAGCCGACAAGCCGGGCGCCCCATTCCTGTCGTTTCACCTGCCGTCCTACCCGTGAGTCACTGATCAGACTGGTGGATCCCGACACCTACGGCAACGAGGGGGAACCACCCATGAACGGCTCACGCATCACCGCCGTCGGCCACTACCAGCCCGCCAAGGTGCTCACCAACGAGGACCTGGCGGGCATGGTCGACACCAGCGACGAGTGGATCAGGACCCGGGTGGGCATCCGTACGCGCCACATCGCCGGAGCCGGCGAGCCCGTCGACGAGCTCGCCGCGCACGCCGCCGCCAAGGCGCTGGCGGCGGCCGGCCTGGCGCCCGGTGACATCGACCTCGTCCTGGTCGCCACCTGCACCACCGTCGACCGCTCCCCGAACACGGCGGCCCGCGTCGCGGCCCGGCTCGGCATGGCGCAGCCCGCCGCGATGGACGTCAACGTCGTCTGCGCCGGCTTCACCCACGCGCTCGCCACCGCCGACCACGCCGTGCGCGCGGGCGCGGCGAGCAGGGCACTGGTCATCGGCGCCGAGAAGATGTCCGATGTCACGGACTGGACGGACCGTACGACATGCGTGCTGGTCGGGGACGGTGCGGGGGCCGCCGTCGTCGAGGCGTGCCCCGCCGGTGAGGAGCCAGGGATCGGGCCCGTGCTGTGGGGCTCGGTGCCCGAGATGGGGCACGCGGTCCGAATCGAGGGCACACCTGCGAGGTTCGCGCAGGAAGGGCAGAGCGTGTACCGGTGGGCGACGACCCAGCTGCCGCCCATTGCGCGCCGGGTGTGCGAGCGGGCCGGGATCCCGCCCGAGGAGCTCGCCGCGGTCGTGCTGCACCAGGCCAACCTGCGCATCATCGAACCGCTCGCGGAGAAGTTGGGAGCCGTGAACGCGGTCGTCGCGCGCGACGTCACCGAGTCCGGGAACACCTCGGCGGCGAGCATCCCCCTCGCCCTGTCGAAGCTCGTGGAGCGCGGGGAGATCTCGAGCGGTGAACCCGTGCTGCTGTTCGGGTTCGGCGGGAACCTCTCGTACGCGGGACAGGTGATTCGCTGCCCGTGAGCGGCCGTGCGGGGGCATCGCCCGGGGGTGGGCGTCCGCGAGCGGTCGTTCGTGGGTCGTCGTCCATGAGCGGTCGTTCGGGGATCGTCGCTCGTGGTCGTCGTCCGTGAGCGGTCGTTCGGGGATCGTCGCTCGTGGTCGTCGTCCGTGAGCGGTCGTTCGGGGATCGTCGCTCGTGGTCGTCGTCCGTGAGCGGTCGTTC
>NZ_JBVKBA010000009.1:138064-249339 GCF_055639175.1 Streptomyces sp. NPDC107546
GTGAGTCGTCGTCCGTGGGCCGTTCCCAAAGGCCGTGCGCCGGGTCGTCGTCCGTCAGCCGTCGTCGGACGGCCGTGTGACGAGGCCAACTCCCCGCGGTGCTGGCCCTTGTGGGCCGTAGACTGTAGACGAAAGACAATTCATACTGGCTTTCCGGCTACCGCGCCGCCGTTGCCCTGGAGGGGGACCGCGATGTTGTCGACAGGACTGCCGCAGGGAGCGGTGCCCAGGCTGGAGCGGCCGGGCCCGTTGCGCGACCGTGTCTACGAGGCGCTGCTCGAACTCATCACCACACGTGCCCTCCAGCCGGGCCAGCACCTCGTCGAGAGCGAGCTCGCCGGGCACCTCGGGGTCTCCCGGCAGCCGGTGCGCGAGGCGCTGCAGCGGCTGAACACGGAGGGGTGGGTCGATCTGCGGCCCGCCCAGGGGGCGTTCGTGCACGAGCCCACGGAGGAGGAGGCCGACCAGCTCCTCACCGTCCGTACGCTGCTGGAGGCGGAGGCCGCCCGGCTCGCCGCCGCGAACGCGGACAGCGCCGGTGTCGCGGTTCTTCAGGAGCTGTGCGCCGAGGGCGAGCGGGCCGTGGCGCAGGACGACGTGGACGGGGCGGTCGCGCTCAACGCCCGCTTCCACGCCAAGGTGATGGAGCTTGCGGGCAACGCGGTCCTGGCGGAACTGGCGAGGCAGGTCGACCGCCGGGTGCGCTGGTACTACACGCCGGTCGCCCGGCAGCGCGGCCGGCAGTCGTGGATCGAACACCGTGAGCTGATCGCGGCGATCGCGGCTCGCGACGAACAGCGCGCCACCCACCTCATGCGCGAACACACCGAGCACACGCGGCGGTCGTACCACGCCCGGTCGGAGTCCTGACGTCGAGGCGGCCGCCGCTCGCACAACATCCGTCTCGCTCCGAACCTCCGCTTCCTCGGCGTCGACATCGGCGCGACCTCGGTCGACGTCGCGGTCACCAACGCCGAACCGGAAGTGCTCTGACCCGGCTCGTCGGCGGACCGCACCCGCTCACCCGCCACCTCGAGGTCGAGACCTACACCTGGCAGGCCCTCCCGCCCGAGCTGCGGCCCCGTGCCCGCGCCCAGCTCGCCGACGGCGTCGCCGCCGAACTGTCCCTGGCCCGTGACCTGTTGACGGACCTCGGCCTGAAGGAGCTTCCAGGGAAAGGTGCTGACAGCCCCGTACGACGACTGACCGCTCCACACGTGAGGAGGCCCTTCCCGCGCGCCGGGAAGGGCCTCCTCACGAGAGCGGTGCCGTCAGCCCGCCTTCTGCGGCGCGGTCGTCGGCGCACCCTTGCCGCCGCGCCCGGGCTGCCGCAGCAACAGGGCCAGTGCCGCCGCGACCATGGAGACGCCGCCGGCCAGCGCGTAGGCGCCGTTGTAGCCCCAGGCACCCACCACCATGGAGCCGAGACCGCCGCCGAACAGGCCACTGACCAGCTTGCCACTGTAGACGAGCCCGTAGTTGGTGGCGTTGTAGTTCTCGCCGAAGTAGTCCGGCGTCAGGGCGGCGAACATGGGGTAGAACGCGCCGCCACCGAAGCCGGAGAGGAAGGCGAAGAACAGGAACAGCCACTCGTTCTTCACGTCGCCGGCCCAGATGACGCCGAACTGGGCGAGCCCGAGCACCACGATCACGAAGACCAGGGACGTCTTGCGGCCCCACACGTCGGACAGCCAGCCCACCACCGCGCGGCCGACGCCGTTGATGACGGCCATGACGCCCATCGACGAGGCCGCGACCAGCGGTCCGAAGCCGATCTCCTTGGCGAAGTCGACCTGGAAGGAGATCCCGAAGATCGAGACTCCGGCGGTCATCACGACGGTCACCCACATCAGCGGCAGCATGCCTGTCCTGATGGCCTCCTTGGGTGCGTACTGACGCACCGCCGGGGGGTTCTTGGCGAGGCTCGCGGCGCTCCTGGTGCTTCCGGAGTGCGACAGCGGGTCGACGTCGGCCGGCCACCAGTTCTTCGGCGGGTCTTGGAAGAACCAGGCACAGCAGGCGACCACGATCAGCACGTAGACGCCGATGAGGTCCAACACCTCGTTGTAGTTGCCGGTGTCGAAGGCGTAGTTGAAGATGAAGATGAACGGCAGCGAGCCGTAGGCGAAGCCACCGTTGACGAAGCCCGTCCTCGCGCCACGCCGTTCCGGGAACCACTTGCCGACCATGTTGATGCACGTCGCGTAGATCAGACCGGAGCCGATTCCGCCCACGACGCCGAAGCCGACGACGGCCGGCAGCACGTTGTCCAGGTGCGACAGTGCCAGGAAGCCGAGGAGGCACATCGCCGAGCCGGTGTACATGGCTCTGCGGGCGGTGAGGATGCCCCGTTCGCGCAGCCAGCCGGCCGGAAACGCGATGCCCGCCTGGAAGAAGACCCAGACGCTGAGGATCCAGAAGGTGTTGCTCTGCGTCCAGCCGTGGGCTGTGGAAAGGGTGTCCTCCGCGGAGCCGTACGCGTACTCGGAGACGCTGATGGCCATCATGGAGATCCACGGGAGGTACACCATGAGCTTGCGTGAGTGACCTAGTATGTCCCGGTCCGTCTCGCCGACACGGTAGACCCGGCCATGCGCATCGGTCACCTCCCGGTAGGGGTGGTGCGAGGTGCCGGATCCGGCCGACGAACTGTTCGTTGCCATGGGGTCTGCCGTCATGTCACGCCATCTCCTCGCCGAGCGGGTGCGGGTTGGGGACGATGCGCCGGACGCTGGGCCTGCCCGGTGTCTTCAGGAAGCGGGCCGGTACCGCGGTGGCGGTGCCCCGCCTGCCGCGGCGCCCGCAGCGGTGTGTGCGCAGCAGCGCCCTGAGAGCGATCCCGAAGGACCGCAGGGCCGCCGGAGAGTCCTGCCGCTCCGGAAGGTCGGCGTCCGACGCGCCGATCCGGTATACGCGGCCGTTGCTGTCCGTCGCCCTCCTGCAGGTGACGGGCGTCGGATGTTGGGTGGATGTCATCTGGTGCACCCCTTGCGTCGAAAGTTCTGGCCAGCGCCCCCTGTCCAATGCCTTTCGTGCGCGCACGGGTCCCGGGGCGGCCGACGCGCACCGTCGGCCGCCCCGCCGTTCACTCACCTCATGAACCGCCCCCCGACATCCCGCCCGTCTCCCGCCACCGCCCTGGCGGAGGGGCCTTCGGCCCCCAGTTTTGATGCCGCCCGCGCCCACCGGTACTTCGCGCCCAGCACGGCCACCGGCTTCTCGGTCGTGTACGGGTACGCCACGACCCCGCGCTCGAACAGGTACTGGCAGGCCTCCTCGACCTCGACATCACCGGCGAGCGACGCCACCACCGGCTTCTCGATGCCGCGCTCCCTGAATTCGGCCACCACGCGCGCGGTGAGCTCGGCGAACACCATCGGAGGGGTCACGATGGTGTGCCAGTAGCCCAGCACGAGCGCGTGGATGCGGGGGTCCTGAAGGCCAAGCCGGATCGTCGCCTCGTACGTCGACGGCGGCTCACCGCCGGTGATGTCCACCGGATTGCCCGCGGCACCGAAGGGCGGGATGAACTTCCTGAAGGCCGCGTCCAGGTCCGACGGGATCTCCATCAGGGACAGACCGTTGTCGGTGACCGCGTCGGACAGCAGGACGCCGCTGCCGCCGGCGCCCGTGATGATCACGACGTTGTCGCCCTTGGGGGTGGGCAGCACCGGCAACGCGCGCGCGTACTCCAGCATGTCGTTCAGCCCGGGTGCCCGGATGACACCGGCCTGCCGCAGGATGTCGTCGTACACGGCGTCGTCGCCCGCCAGCGCCCCGGTGTGCGAGCCGGCGGCCCTCGCACCCGCCGCCGTGCGCCCTGCCTTCAGGACCACGACCGGCTTCTTCGGGACGGTGGCCCGCGCCGCCTCCACGAAGGCGCGCCCGTCCTTGAGGTCCTCCAGGTGCATCGCGATGCACTCGGTGTGCGGGTCCTCACCGAACCAGGTCAGCAGGTCGTCCTCGTCGAGGTCCGACTTGTTGCCGAGGCCCACGATCGCGGACACACCGGTCTTGGTGGTGCGCGCGAAGCCCAGGATGGCCATCCCGATGCCACCGGACTGCGAGGTCAGCGCGACCCCGCCCTTGACGTCGTACGGCGTGCAGAACGTGGCGCACAGGTCCTGCCACGTCGAGTAGTAGCCGTAGATGTTCGGCCCGAGCAGCCGGATGCCGTACCGCTCGGCGATCGCCACGATCTCGGCCTGAAGCGCGTGCTCACCGGTCTCCGCGAACCCGGAGGGAATCAGTACGGCGTTGGGGATCCTCTTGCGTCCCACTTCCTCCAGGGCCGAGGCCACGAACTTGGCGGGGATCGCGAACACCGCCACATCCACCTCACCGGGAACGTCGGTGACACTCTTGTACGTCTTGCGGCCCAGGATGTCATCGGCCTTGGGGTTCACCGGGTGGATCTCTCCGGAGAAGCCGCCGTCGATGAGGTTGCGCATCACGGAGTTGCCGATCTTGCCCTGCTCGTTCGAGGCGCCGATCACGGCGACGGCGGACGGCTGCATCAAACGGCGCATGGAGGCGAGGATTTCCTCGCGGGTGTAACGCCTGCGCTCCCTCGCTGGTGCGTCGGACAGGATCACGCGGATGTCCGCCGCGACCGCGCCGTCCGCGGTGGCGATCACCGGATTGAGGTCCACCTCGGCGATCTCGGGGAAGTCCGCGACGAGCCGCGAGACCCTGCGGATCTGCTCGGCGATCGCCCACCGGTCCACGCCCGCCCGGCCGCGCACCCCGCGCAGGACCTCCGCCGAGCGGATCGAGTCCAGCATGGACAGTGCCTCGTCGGCGTCAACGGGCGCCAGCCGGAACGTGACGTCCTTGAGGACCTCGACGAGCACCCCGCCGAGCCCGAAGGCCACGACCTTCCCGAACGTCGGATCGGTGACCGCCCCGACGATCACCTCCTGCCCCTCGGGGAGCAGTTCCTGCACCTGCACGCCCTCGATGCGGGCGTCCGGCGCGTACGCGCGGGCGTTCTCGACGATCCGGTGGAACGCGGCGCGTACGTCCGCCGCGCCCTCCACACCGACGACCACACCGCCGGCGTCGGTCTTGTGCAGGATGTCCGGCGAGACGATCTTCATCACCACGGGCCCGCCGAAGCGCGCCGCGTACGCCACCGCCTCGTCGACGTCCCTCGCCAGTTCCTCGCCCGGTACGGCGATCCCGTAGGCGTCGGCGATCAACTTGCCCTCGGGTGCGGTGAGCGCGGTCCGTCCTTCCGCCCGCACGGAGTCCAGGAGCGACCGCACCCTCAGTGCCCGGTCTTCGGCCATCACGTCAGATCACTCCGTTCGACTTGAGCAGGCGCAGCTCCTCGTCCCCGAGGCCCAGCTCGCCGATGTAGACCTCTTCGTTGTGCTCGCCGAGCAGCGGTGAACTGCTCACCTCGACGGGGGAGTCGGACAGCTTCAGCGGGCTGCCCACGGTCACGAACTCGCCGCGCTCCGGATGCGGGACGCGCACCACCATCTCGTTGGCGGCCAGCGACTCGTCCTCGATGATCTCCCTGGTCGACAGGATCGGCCCGCACGGGATGTTGTGGGCGTTCAGCCGCTCCAGGACCTCCCACTTGGGCAGCGTCGAGGACCACTCCTCGATCAGCTGGAACATCTTGTTCAGCTTCGGCAGCCGGGCCTGAGGCGTCGCCCACTCGGGGTCGTCCGCGAGTTCCGGCCGGCCGATCAGTTCGCTGATCGGCTTCCAGCCGACCGGCTGCACGATGACGTACACGTAGTCGTTCGGGCCGCCCGGCGCGCACTTGACCGCCCAGCCGGGCTGGCCGCCGCCGGACGCGTTTCCCGAGCGGGGAACCTCCGTGCCGAAGTCGTCGTTGGGATATTCAGCGAGCGGCCCGTGTGCCAGGCGTTGCTGATCGCGCAGCTTCACCCGGCACAGGTTGAGTACAGCGTGCTGCATGGCCACGTTGACCCGCTGCCCACGCCCGGTTTTCTCCCGCTGGAACAGCGCCGCGAGAATCCCCGCGACGGCGTGCACACCCGTCCCCGAGTCCCCGATCTGGGCCCCCGTCGCGAGTGGTGGACCGTCTTCGAAACCGGTGGTCGACATCGACCCGCCCATGGCCTGAGCGACGACCTCGTACGCCTTGAAGTTGGTGTACGGGCCCTCGCCGAACCCCTTGATGGAGGCATAGACGATCCGCGGATTGATCTCCTGGATGCGGTCCCAGGTGAAGCCCATCCGGTCGACCGCGCCCGGCCCGAAGTTCTCGACCATCACGTCCGAGCGCCGGATCAGCTCGGTGAGGATCTCCTTGCCGCGTTCGGTCTTGGTGTTGAGGGTGATGCTCCGCTTGTTGCAGTTGAGCATCGTGAAGTAGAGGGAGTCGACGTCCGGGATGTCGCGAAGCTGCCCCCGCGTGATGTCACCGGTCGGCGCCTCCAGTTTGATGACGTCGGCTCCGAGCCAGGCGAGCAACTGGGTCGCGGAGGGCCCGGACTGGACGTGCGTCATGTCCAGGACGCGGATGCCGTCGAGAGCCTTGGTCGGGGTGTGTGTCATGCCAAGCGCTCCTCACTTGTACATGGTCTGGTTCATGGTTCCGGGGGCGTACGCGTCCGGGTCGACCCAGACGTTGATGAGCGAGGGCTTGCCGGACTCGCGGGCGCGCCGCAGCGCGGGACCGATGTCGGCGGGGTCGCGGACCTCCTCGCCGTAACCGCCCAGCATCTGGGCGAACTCGTCGTAGTGGACGTCGCCGAGCGTGTTGCCGACCCGTTCGCGTTCCTTGCCGTACTTGGCGGCCTGGCCGTAACGGATCTGGTTCATGGAGGAGTTGTTGCCGACGATGCCGACGAAGGGGAGGTCGTAGCGGACGAGGGTCTCGAAGTCCCAGCCGGTCAGCGAGAAGGCGCCGTCGCCGAAGAGGGCGACGACCTCCTTGTCGGGCCGCGCCTGCTTGGCCGCGAGCACGAAGGGGATGCCGACGCCGAGCGTGCCGAGCGGGCCCGGGTCCATCCAGTGCCCGGGCGACTTGGGCTGGACGACCTGACCGGAGAAGGTGACGATGTCGCCGCCGTCGCCGATGTAGATGGAGTCCTCGGTGAGGAAGTCGTTGATCTCGCTGACCAGACGGTACGGATGGATCGGTGAGGCGTCCGACTTCAGCTGCGGCAGCCGCTTCTCGATCGCGGTCTGCTCGGCGGCACGAAGCTCGTCGAGCCACGCCTTGCGCTGGGCCGCGCCGCCGTTGACGCGTCCCGACGCCGCCTCGGTGACCGACTTCAGGACCAGTCCCGCGTCGCCGACGATGCCGAGGTCGATGTCGCGGTTCTTGCCGACGGTGCGGTAGTCGAGGTCGATCTGGACGACGGTCGCCTCGGGGGAGAGCCGCTTGCCGTAACCCATGCGGAAGTCGAAGGGGGTGCCCACGATCACGATGAGGTCGGCGCCCGAGAAGGCGTAACGGCGGGAGAGTTGGAAGTGGTGCGGGTCACCGGGCGGCAGGGTGCCGCGGCCGGCGCCGTTCATGTACGCGGGGATGTTCAGGGTGCGCACCAGTTCGACGGCGGCCTCGGTGCCGCGGGTCGTCCACACCTGGCTGCCCAGCAGGATCGCCGGCTTCTCGGCGTGCGCGAGCAGGTCGGCGAGCTTCTCGATCGCCTCCGGATCGCCGGCGGAGCGAGTCGAGGCGCGGTAGCGGCCTGCCTTCGGAACGCGGGCCTTGTCGAGCGGGACCTTGGCGTCGAGGACGTCGCGCGGTATCTCGAGGAAAGAGGGGCCGGGCGCACCGTGGTAGCACTCTCGGAAGGCCATCGACACCATGTCCGCCGCGCGCGCCGTGTCCGGGACGGTGGCCGCGAACTTGGTGATGGGCGCCATCATGTCGACGTGCGGCAGGTCCTGCAGGGATCCCATCCTGTGCTGTGTCAGCGCTCCCTGACCACCGATCAGCAGCATCGGTGACTCCGCCCGGAAGGCGTTGGCGACGCCGGTGACGGCGTCGGTCGTACCGGGACCCGCCGTGACGACCGCGCAGCCGGGCTTTCCGGTGATGCGTGCGTAGCCGTCGGCCGCGTGGGCGGCGACCTGCTCGTGGCGTACGTCGACGACTTCTATGCCCTCGTCGACGCAGCCGTCGTAGATGTCGATGATGTGGCCGCCGCACAGGGTGTAGATGCGGTCGACGCCCTCGGCCTTCAGCGCCTTGGCTACGAGATGACCACCGGAGATGACGTCCTGGGTGTCGTCGGGCATGGCGAAGTCCTGTCCCTTCGTAGGGGGTTGGAACGGCTCACGCGGTACATTGCATACAGTCGACGAATACTGTATGAAGCTTGTTATCCCGCATCCGGTGGGTGGTGTCCAGGGGGCGTGCGGCACTTTTCAGGGGTCTGGGGGATGCCTCCAGACGACTTGGCAGACAGGAGCCGGGATGGACCTGTACGAACACCAGGCAAGGCAACTCTTCGAGGATCACGGCATCGTGGTGCCGAGGGCCGAGGTCACGGACTCGCCCAGGGAGGCGCGTGAGATCGCCCGCGGGCTGGGCGGACGGGCCGTCGTCAAGGCGCAGGTGAAGACGGGCGGGCGGGGAAAGGCGGGCGGGGTGAGGCTCGCTGCGGATCCGGCTGAGGCGGAACTGACGGCACGTCGGATCCTCGGCATGGACATCAAGGGACACACGGTGGGCACCGTGATGCTGGCCGAACCCGTGGACGTCGAGGCGGAGTTCTACGTCTCCTACGTCCTCGACCGCGCGGCCGGCCGATTCCTCGCCATCGCCTCCGCGGAAGGCGGCATGGAGATCGAGGAGGTCGCCGCGACCAGGCCCGAGGCGGTGGCGCGTGTGCCCGTCGACCCGGCCGAGGGTGTCACCTCCGCGAAGGCGGCCGAGATCGTCCGTGCGGCCGGGCTGCCGCAGCAGAGCGTCGACGTCCTCGTACGGCTCTGGCAGGTCCTCGTCCGCGAGGATGCCCTCCTCGTCGAGGTCAACCCCCTCGTGCGCACCCGGCAGGGCCGGATCGTCGCCCTCGACGGCAAGGTCACCCTCGATGACAACGCCCGCTTCCGCCAGGAGCGTTGGGGCTCCGAGGAGGCCGAGCACCACGACCCCCTGGAGGCGGCCGCCGCGGCGCTGGGCCTGAACTACGTCAAGCTGGACGGCGAGGTCGGAGTCATCGGCAACGGCGCGGGCCTCGTCATGTCGACGCTCGACGTGGTCGCCGGCTGCGGCGCCCGCCCCGCCGACTTCCTCGACATCGGCGGCGGAGCCTCCGCCCGGATCATGGCCGACGGACTGTCCGTCATCCTGTCCGACCCGGCCGTGAAATCGGTGCTCGTCAATGTCTTCGGCGGGATCACCGCATGCGACACGGTCGCCGAGGGCATCGTGCGGGCCCTGGACACCGTGGAGCTCACCAGGCCGTTGGTCGTGCGCCTGGACGGCAACAACGCGGCTCGGGGCCGCGCGATCCTCGACGAGCGCGCGCATCCCCTGGTGCAGCAGGCCACCACCATGGACGGCGCCGCCCGCCGTGCCGCCCAACTCGCCGGGACAGCCTGAGGAGAACGGACATGGCGATCTTCCTGACCAAGGACAGCAAGGTCCTCGTCCAGGGCATGACGGGCGGCGAGGGCATGAAGCACACCCGCCGCATGCTCGCGGCCGGCACGAACGTCGTCGGCGGCGTCAACCCGCGCAAGGCGGGCCACAGCGTCGACTTCGACAACCGTGCCGTCCCCGTCTTCGGCTCCGTCCGCGAGGGCAGGGACGCCACCGGGGCCGACGTCACCGTCGTCTTCGTCCCGCCCGCGTTCGCCAAGGCGGCCGTTCTGGAGGCCGCGGACGCCGGCATCGGCCTCGCGGTGGTCATCACCGAGGGCGTCCCGGTCCACGACTCCGTCGCCTTCACCTCGTACGCGAAGTCCAGGGGCACCCGGATCATCGGTCCCAACTGCCCCGGTCTGATCACCCCCGGACAGTCCAACGCGGGCATCATCCCCGCCGACATCACCAAGCCCGGCCGGATCGGCCTGGTCTCCAAGTCCGGCACGCTCACCTACCAGCTCATGTACGAGCTGCGGGACATCGGCTTCTCCACATGCGTCGGCATCGGCGGCGACCCCGTCGTCGGCACGAGCCACATCGACTGCCTGGCCGCCTTCGAGGCCGACCCGGACACCGAGCTGATCGTGATGATCGGTGAGATCGGCGGCGACGCGGAGGAGCGGGCCGCCGCCTACATCCACGACCACGTCACCAAGCCCGTGGTCGGCTACGTCGCCGGCTTCACCGCGCCCGAGGGCCGGACCATGGGACACGCCGGCGCCATCGTCTCCGGCTCGTCCGGCACCGCGCACGCGAAGCGGGAGGCGCTGGAGGCGGTCGGTGTGAACGTGGGCGGCACACCGGCCGAAACGGCACGACTGGCACTCCGCGCACTGGCAGACCAGGCGTGACCTCACCCATAGTGGACGGAAGGTGACCGTCGCGCGACACGCGGCATCACCGGCTCCCAAGAACGACGCAGGACGCACGACGTACGACGTCCCCGCACGGCAGTGCGAGCCGTGCGCGGGACGAGCCCTGTTCCTCTCGCCCGTGCACCGAGAGCGGAGCTCATTCATGGCACCCACCCTCACCATCAAATCCGGCACGTCCTGGTCCGACGCCTGGCGGCGTGCTCTCGCCGTCGCCCCCGAGGCGTTTCGGGACGACCGTGTCCTCAACCTCTGGAACTCCACCTGGCAGCCGGACGGCCGGGCCCTGCCCGCCACCAGCCCCGTCGACGGCAGTCCCATCGCGGGCCCGCCACGCGTCGGCCGGGACACCGCCCGGCGCGCCGTGCGCGCGGCGCTGGACCAGCACCGCGCCTGGCGGCACACGCCCCTGCCCGAACGCCGGGCCCGGATCGCCGCCACCCTCGACGCCCTGACCGAACACCGGGAACTGCTCGCCCTCCTCCTCGTCTGGGAGATCGGCAAGCCCTGGCGGCTCGCGCAGGCCGATGTGGACCGGGCGATCGACGGCGTGCGCTGGTACGTCGACGGAATCGAAGGGATGATCGGCGACCGGGCTCCGCTGGACGGCCCGGTCTCCAACATCGCGAGCTGGAACTATCCGATGAGCGTGCTCGTCCACGCGATGCTGGTACAGGCCCTTGCGGGCAACGCGGTCATCGCCAAGACCCCCACCGACGGCGGCGTCGCCTGCCTCACCCTGGCCTGCGCGCTCGCCGCACGCGAAGGGCTCCCGGTCACCCTCGTCAGTGGCAGCGGGGGCGAGCTGTCCGAGGCGCTGGTGCGGGCGCCCGAGATCGGCTGCGTCTCCTTCGTCGGGGGCCGCGACACGGGTGCCGCGGTGGCCACGGCCGTCGCCGACCTCGGCAAGCGGCACATCCTGGAACAGGAGGGACTCAACACCTGGGGCATCTGGAACTACTCGGACTGGGACGCGCTCACGGCCGTCATCCCCAAGCTCTTCGACTACGGCAAGCAGCGCTGCACGGCGTATCCGCGCTTCGTCGTCCAGCGTGACCTGTTCGACTCCTTCCTCACGGCCTACTTGCCGGCCGTCCGGACACTCCGGGTCGGTCACCCGCTCGCGGTCGAGCACCCCGACGACCCCCACCCCGAGCTGGACTTCGGCCCCTTGATCAATGCCGCCAAGGCCAAGGAGCTGACCGACCAGGTCGCCGAGGCGATCGACCGCGGAGCGATCCCGCTGCACCGCGGCACGGCGACCGACGCGCGCTTCCTGCCCGGCCAGGACACCTCGGCCTACGTCCAGCCGGTGACGCTGCTCAACCCACCCCGTTCCTCACCGCTGCACCACGCGGAGCCCTTCGGCCCGGTCGACACGATCGTCCTGGTCGACACGGAGGCGGAACTGCTCGCCGCCATGAACGCGTCCAACGGCGCCCTGGTCGCCACGCTCTCCACCGACGACCGGGCGACCTTCGACCGGCTGGCCCCGCAGATCCGCGCCTTCAAGACCGGCCGCGGCAAGCCCCGCTCCCGCGGCGACCGCGACGAGCTGTTCGGCGGCTTCGGCGCGTCCTGGCGCGGTGCGTTCGTGGGCGGCGAACTCCTGGTCCGCGCGGTGACCCAGGGCCCGGCGGGGGAGCGGCTGCCGGGCAACTTCCCCGAGTACCAGCTCATGCCGTGACGGACGTCCGGGTGGCGCCCGCGCACGGCGGATGCCACCCGGCGATGACCTCGTCGGCCAGCCATCGGGCGACACCCCGTGGGTAGGGCCGCGGCAGATTGAGCACGATGTGGTTCATCCCGGCGGCGACGAGTTCCCCCACGGCGGCACGCGTCGCCGCCGGGTCGTCGTACGACACGAGGAGCTGGACCGAACGCGTGATCTCCCGCGGATCGCGCCCGAGGTCCGCGCAGTGCGCATCGAGCACACGTGAGCGTTCGGCGACGAACTCCACGGTGTGGTGCGGTGGCCCGGGGATGTTCCACATGTCGGCGTGCTCGGCGACAAGCCGCAGCAGCCGGGTCCCCCAGCCGCCGATCAGCAGCGGGGGACCGGGACGCTGCACAGGCTTGGGCTCGCAGCGGGTCCCGTTCAGCCGGTAGTGGCGCCCCGCGAAGTCGAAGACGTCCCGCGTCCACATCCGCTTCAGGATCTCGACGGTCTCGCCCAGCCGCGCGATCCCCTCCGCAGGGGGCACCAGCGTGAGCCCGTACGCCTCGTACTCGGCGATCGCCGGGTTCTCCCCGGTGATCCCGCCCGCGCCGGGCGGCTGCTGCGTCCCGCCGACGCCCAGCCCGAGGACGAGCCGACCTCCGGAGACGACATCCACGGTCGAGGCCATCTTCCCCAGCACCGCGGGTGGCCGGATCCGGTTGCTGGTGACGAGCACACCGAGACGCAGCCGCTCGGTCTGTGCGGCCAGGGCGGCGAGCAGGGTCCAGCTCTCGTGCGCCTGCCCGTCCCGCGGTCCGGCCAGGGGCAGCAGATGGTCCCAGAGCCAGGCGTCCTGGATCTCGGGCACCGCGTCGGCCTCCCTCCAGACGCGGCGGATGTCCTCGTAGGACACGTGCATGGGAGCGGTCTTGATGCCGAAGCACGCCTCAGTCATGAGCCATCAGCTTAGCAAATCATCAGCATCACTGACGATCAGTAACGGATACAGTCGCTCGCATGGTCACCGATGAGCGCCTGACGCCTCTGGAATCCCGGCTCGGCTATCTCCTTAAGCACGCCCAGCGACGCTTGGCCGATGCGTCGGCCCAGGCGCTCGCCCCCTTCGGTGTCGACGGTCACCAGTTGGCCGTCCTCGTGGTCCTGGCCGGCGAGGAACCGTTGTCACAGGTCGAGGTGGCCGGGCGGCTCGGGGTCGACCGGACCACGATGGTGTCGCTGATCGACGGCCTGGAGGACCGCGGCCTGGTCGAGCGGAGGCGAAGCCCGCGGGACCGGCGCAAGAACGTCGTCGAGCTGACGGCCGCGGGCGAGGACTGCCTGCGCCGCGGCGAGCAGGCGCGCCGCGAGGCGGAGCGCCGCTTCCTCGCCCCCCTGACCGAGAACGAGGCGACGGTGCTCGTCCGGACTCTGCGGCGCCTCGTGGCGGAGGGTGAAGACGGTGGGGGGTGACGGTTGCCGCGCGGAAACGCAGGTGAAGGGCACTCCGAAACCTTGGTATTGTTGTCCCTGTCGCCGCGGGGGACATCCCCGGCAAGGCGGCGGACACCTAGTCCGGGTGGCGGAATGGCAGACGCGCTAGCTTGAGGTGCTAGTGCCCTTTATCGGGCGTGGGGGTTCAAGTCCCCCCTCGGACACAACGATTGACGATACGGTGACGAGGGCCTCGACCTGACGGTCGCGGTCCTCGTGGCGTGTTCATAGGTGATCGTGATGCCCAGGGCGTCGTAAAGCGGGCCTCTCTTCTCGGCGGCAGCATTCTGGATGCGCTGTGCAATGTCTCCAAGACTCTCAGTGATCCGCCGGATCTGTCGTGCGTCGAGCGGGACCTGCCTCTTCCGGGTGACGAAGGGGTGTGCGTCGAGCTTCTTCTGCGCCGCGTCCTTGTCCCGCTGGGCCTCGTTGATCCACTGGGTGACGACGGTGGGCTCGGCTCCGGCGTCGAGGGCTGCTTGGTAGCGGGCGAGCCGCCGCTCGCATTCCTTGATCGCCTGGCGTGCTTGGGCCTGCTCGGGGGTCTGGGGCTCTGCGGTGCTTGCTGCGGCGCTGGCGTGGGTGAGCGCTTCGATGGTGGCGGAGAGCCGGTCCGGGGCGAAGGCGCGGGCGATCCACCGGTCCAGGGCCTGGCACACGATGTCTTCGCGCAGGTAGACGGCGCGCGGGTGGGTCAGGTCGGGGTAGAGGGTGGCTTCTTCCTCTTTGAACTTGCAGCGGTAGTAGACGCGGCTGCGGATGGTGGCGGGCTGCATCTTGCGCCCGCACAGGCTGCACCGGACCCGGCCGCGCAGGGCGTAGGGGCGCCCGCCCCGTTTGCCGGCGCGCTCCTGCTGTCCCTGGTTGCGGGCGCGTTGTGTGCGCACGGTGCGGGCGGCATCGAAGAGATCGGGGCTGATGATTGCTTCGTGGGCGGGTTCGTTGGAGTGGATCCACTCGTCGGGCGGGTTGTGGGTCATGTGGGTGCGGTGGCCGAGGGTGACGTCGTCGACGTCGAGGAGGCGTTCTTCCTTGCGCTGCTTGTTCCAGACCTCGTGGCCGGTGTAGCGGGGGTTGAGGAGGATGGCGCGCACGGCGCCCTGCTGCCATGCGGTCTTCTTGCGGTGCGGATTGCGGATGGCGTCGTGGGCGGAGGGACAGGGGATGCCTTCCCGGGTGAGCAGGGCAGCGATGGCGCTGTAGCTCACGCCCTCCACATACATAGTGAAGATCCGCTGCACGACGGGGGCGGCGCCGGGGTCCAGCTCGAGCTTGTGGACGCGCTGGTCGGCGGCGACCTTCGAGGGGTTGGGGTGGGGTCCAGCGTCGGCGATCCGGTAGCCGTAGGGTGGTCGCCCGCCGAGGTAGCGGCCCTGGAGCTGGGCCTGGGAGCTCATGGCGGTGCGCACTCGGATCTTGATGCGGTTGCGTTCTCCCTTGCTCATGCCGCCGAAGACGGACATGACCAGGTCGTGGGCCTCGTTGTCCGGGTCGATGGGTCCGCCGACCTCCGGTACCCAGAGCGGGATGCGGAAGTGGAGCGCGTCCGCCTCGTCGACCACCGGCACGCCGATCGTGGCCCTCGCCGGGGCGCGGCTGCCCATCGACCGCTCCACCGGCCAGCCGCTGCCCGTACGGGTGGAGGCCGGCAGCGTGTGGCAGCTGAACGACAACGGCCGCATGGACACCCTCGACACCTCCGCGCAGCTCGCCGAACTGCGTCAGCGCGTCGACCACCTACTCGACCGGCTCGCCGCCAACACGCACCTGACCGCAGCCGGGCTCGGCAGCCTCGACCCGGCCAAGCTGCCGAACGGGTACTCCCTGCAGATCGCCCTCGGCCCGCTCGATTCCCTCGTCGGCTCGATGCGACTGGCCCGCGGCCACAAGTACCAGCAGCTGCTGCGCATGGTGCAGGGCCTGCACCAGGCCGGACAGGAGTGGCCCGCCGGCGAGTCGCTGCCCGCCCGCGTCCTGTGAGGTGCGCACACCCCCACCGACCGCACCACCGTCCTCAACGACGTCCCCTCCAGGGCTACGAGGCCAGCGTGTTCTCTCTGGAGACCGCAGTCCGCATGCTGCAGGAAGCCGGATACCCTATCGAGGACGTCGCCGAAGAGACCGAACGGATCCAGAAGCGGGCCTTCGACCAAGCCGCCCGCCTAGCGGATGCGACCGGCGACAACGCTGCGGTACGCGAGTACCTGCGGTTGTCCCCGGCTGACCTGGGCGTGCCATCGGTGCCGCTCGTCCGTCCGATGCCTGATGCACCAGTTGGGTGAGTGCTGGATGGCGCTGATCGTTAGGATCTGGCAATCCGACAGTTATTCAGGGGGACGAATGACGAACCCGTCCGTGCCCGAACTCGCCAGAAGCCCCTTGGGCTTTGGGTGGCTGACGGCGATCATGGCGGTGCCGGTAGCGGTGGTAGCTTTCTTGGGGATCTATGTATCGGATCGGATGACGGCTAGCGAAGCGGAGGCGCTGTCACGGCTGGACGGCACTCATTCAGCCACGACCACGGCCTCCGAGCCGCTGCCGTCATGGGTCTGGCCCGTGACGTTGGGTGTTATTGCCCTCTTGGCCACTATTGGAGCCTGGGCGTACTGGCTCGTGGTGAGGGAGAGGCTGAAGGAGTCCGCCCGGGAGCGTGCAGTCCTTGAGTCAGCCGCGGATCGTCTTCGGGAGAAGATGGAACTACCGAGTCTGGTCGACTTCAACCGAGTCCTCTTGGAGAGGTACCACGGGATTGCGACCGAGCAGGCCACGAAGGCGTACAAGAGCAGTCGCACAGCCATGGGAGTTGGCCTCTTTATTCTGCTCGCCGCGTTCGTTGCCAGTTGGCGCCTCAACGCTCAGGGCGATCGGCTGTTCGTCGGGTCGTTTGCGGCTGTCGGCACCGTCTGCTCCACGTACCTCAGCCGCACCTACATGCAGACATACGAGCGGGCTCTACAGCAGCTCAACCAGTACTTCAATCAGCCTGTGCTCAACGGCTACTTCCTTACCGCAGAGCGTGTTGCTGATTCGCTGCCAGCCGAGCGCAAAGTGGCGATCTTGGAGCAGGTTGTGGCCGAGGTCCTAGAGAGCGGCAAGGAGATGCACCGCATCGTTACCGCTACTAACTCGACGCCGACCAGCGCCCCCAAACCCAGCCGACGTCAACGCGCGGCTAGGGAGGCCACCGTCCCGACGCAGCCTACCCAGTGATGGCCGACTAGCACGCGGGGTGGGTGGCTGCAGTGGGGATACGCTGGCCAACGGCGCGGGTGCGCTGCTGCTGGAGGACTCGATCCCCGTGGACAGGCTGCTGCCCGACCCCCGTACGCCCGTCGGTTACCGGCGCGACGACCGCCCCATCTTCCCATCTTGGGCGCGGACCCCACCGACCCGTCCAACCAGCAGCTGCCGCCCGCCCCGGGCACGGACCCGGCCGCACCGCCGGCGCCAGTGCCCGACCAAGAGGCGCTGAACCGGCTCCTGGCCCGCGAGAAGCAGCAGGGCGCAGGCTCGTCGAGCAGCTTGGCTTCACCAAGACCGAGGAACTGACGGCGTTCGTGCAGCAGCAGCGCGACGCGCAGGCCGCGCAGCTGTCCGAGATCGAGCGCCGCGAGCAGGCCGCCGCCGCGGCTGCCGCACGCGAGGCGGTACGCCGCGCCGCCCTGGTGGCGCTGGGTGCGACCGGCGCCGACTTGCAGGACGCAGAACGGCTTCTGGCCGTCGACGACGATGCCCACGAGGACGCCATCACCGAGGCTGCCGAGGCCCTGAAGGCGCGCAGACCCGAGCTGTTCGCGCGCGGACTGCTGCCGTGCCCCCGGCTGCGTCTGGTGGCTCCCCTGCGGGCGGGCCTCCGCCGCGCGGCTCGAACGTGCCCAAGCCCGGCTCGCACGGCGTCGACATGGCCCGCCAGCGCGGCTTCTTGACGGGCTCCTGAACCTCCCACCGGCGGGTTAAGGCCGGAGTCGTGGGGACCACGCCCCCTCTCGTGGACGACGCCACCGCCCGGTTTGCGGACGATCACCCGCTTCGTCGCGTCCACGGGAGGACTCATGACCGTTCAGCCGGTCACCACCACCCAGAACCTGACGGCCGACCGGTCCTGGCTTGCGAGCCTGCACGGCACCAACTCGGTCGACACCATCACCCTCGACATGTCCACCTTCACGTGCGGCACCCACTACGTGCCGTCCACCGACACGGGCATCCCCTACTCGCGGTTCCTGTCCGGCATCCCCGTCGGCAAGATCACCGCTTCTGGCCTGTACGGGCTGTACTCCATGGGCGCCGCCGACGGCCGGCAGACCCTGGCCGGGTTCGTCTTCCCGGAGGTGCTGTTTGCGCCCGCGCAGACGAAGGTCCCGGCCGCGCTGCTGTGGCACGGCTCGGTGAAGACGGCGAAGCTGCCGATCGCAGTCACGCCGGTCGCCCCGTCCTCCATCTGCCAGATCCGGTTCGTGTAAGGGAGGCCTGTCGATGACTGTTCAGGACCTGATCAAGGACGTCACCACGGCGGACCTGACCACGTTCGCCCGCTACATGCCCACCCCCGCCGACTTCCTGCTCACCCAGACCGTGTTCGCCAAGGTCTCCGTGCAGGGCGTCATGTGGCGCATCAAGAACACGGGCCGCTACGTCAACGCCGCGAAGTACCGCGCCTTCGACGCCTCCGTGCCGTTCTCGGACCGGCAGGCGTGGCAGACGTCCACGCAGGGCATGCTGCCGTCCCCGGGCCAGAAACTCATGGTCGGCGAGGTCGAGCTGCTGCTGCAGGAGGCCAGCCGTGGCGCGGATGCCTCCCGCCTGGAGCAGCTGCTGTACGACGACGTGGAGCGGCACGTCGAGGCGATCAACTCCCGTCTGGAGCTGGCCGCCGGCGACGTCCTCACCGACGGCAAGTTCAGCCTGTCGGGGGAGAACGGGCTCACCCTCGACGTCGACTTCGGTGTCCCGGCGGCGAACATGCCGACCGCGCCGAAGCTGTGGTCCGACCCGACCGCGGACGCCATCGCGGACGAGCTGGGCTGGATCTCCTACCTCGATACTCGATCAGCGCGCCCATACCCGAGATGGTCGTCACCTCGCGGCGCGTCTACTCCTACCTTGCGGGCAACAACGCCTACCGGGCGGCCTACTACGGGTCGGCGAACTCGTCGACCACGCCGACCGCGTCGCTGACGCCGCAGCAGATCAATGTTGTCCGCGACAACTACGGCCTGCCGCCGATCAACCTGTACCGGGCGCAGGTTCGCGTGGACGGCACCTCTACCAAGTGCCTGCCGGACGACAGGTGGGTGATGCTGCCGCCGGACCGGTCGAAGTGGGGGCAGACGCTGTACGGCACCACGGCGGAGTCGCTGGTGCGGTCGCGGGGCGGTAACCCGCAGATCACCCGCGAGGACGCCCCGGGCCTGATCATCACCCGTGGCGGCCAGGACGACCCGGTGCAGATCTGGACCAAGGGCGCGGCCGTGGCCATGCCCGTCCTGTACTCGCCGGACTGCCACATCACTGCGAAGGTGCTGTGACATGGGGCGGCGACTGGCGGCAGCGGTGCACGTGCGGCACCCGAAGACGAACGAGCAGCTGATCCTGCAGCCCGGCGACGAGCCGGACGAGGACCTGGCCGAGGTCATCACGAACCCGGACGCATGGGAGCCGGACGAGCGCAGTAACCGATCCTGGCCCGGCCCGGCACCCCTATGCGGCGGGGGTGCCGAGCCGCGCCGCTATCCGGAAGGACACCGCCTGTGGACCCCGCTGTCCTCGCCTGGCTCCTCGCGCAGCTCGGCCCCGACACCGACCAGGCCGACCTGCAGACCCGCTACACGCGGCTCGGCTCGGCCAGAGCTGTGGCCCTGGAAGTGCTGAACGAGCGGCGGGCCAAGCTGCTCGCCGAGCCCCTGCAGCTGACCGTCAACGGTGTGGCCACCCTCGACCAGTCCAACAACCTCACCGGCCTGGAACGGCAGATAGCCTCCGTGGAGGCGGCGACCGCACCTGATGAGGGGGGCAGCGGGGACACCCTCGTCATCGCCCCGCTGCAGTCCGCACACCGCCGCTACCGTCACCGCTGGTGGCGGTAGTGGCGTACGAGTTCCCGCCGCTGACGCCCGGCGACGCGGAGACGGTGGCCGCGCGGGTCGCCGCGGTGCTGGACGATGCCTGGAAGCGCCTCGCGGACCAGCAGGCCGGCGTGCTGGCCTCGATCGGCGACAACGCCCGCTCCCCGATGGTCGCCGACCGGCTCGCCCAGTTCCAGGCCGCCATCATCGACTTCAAGCAGCGCGTCGACACCGAGGCCCGCGCGTTCGTGGCCCGCCAGCTGCCCCACCTGTACGAGGAGGGGGCGCGGGCGGCAGCGCAGGCGGTTGGCGGGCACTTCTCGTGGACGCTGATTCACACGGAGGCCCTGCAGTCCCTGGCGTCCGACTCCTACGCCGACTTCCTGCGCCGCTCCGAGGAGGAGCAGCGCATGGCCGACCGGCTGGCCGCCGAGCACCAGCTCACGTACGTCATCTACCGCAACGGTGTGCGGATGCCGGTGCGGGCGTGGGCAGAGGCTGCGACCCTCCTCAAGAGCGCCGTCGCCTACAACGCGCGCACCCTCAACCGGGCCCGCGAAGCCGGGGTGCGGTTCATGGAGGTCTTCGACGGCGCCGACTGCGGCTGGACCAGCCACAAGGACACCGACAAGGCTGGCGGCACGCTACGAACGGTGGAAGAAGCCGGGCAGTGGCCGATCTCCCACCCTGGCTGCAGGCGGGCGTTCGGGGCGCGGCCAGACCTTGCAGTTGTCAACTGAGGTGCCTGCTAGGCAAGATGGTCCTAGCCGCCCCTCCAGACACCGTTGTACTGCACCGCTACGCTTCACGCATTTCGTCTACTGCCTTCACAACCTCTGCATCAGTGAGGGAGCTGCGCTGTATGACCCTCCAAGGCAGGCTGCCTTCCCCGGATCGCGCTCGGCTGGAGAGGCTGCTCGCCTCATGGCGGGACTCGCTCATCGACCTGAGCTTCCGTAACCGGCTGCTCAACTACCAGCGACGCCCTTCGTCGGCAGGTATGGATGTGGTCGAGCCCGGGTTGTCCACCGTGCTGGAAGGGCTTTCCCGCGGCTGTGCCTTCGCTGATGTACGCGGCGCGGGGGCGGAGGACGGGAGTGCTTCCTCGGGCAGGTTGGTCCCGCACACCAGAGTGCTCCCGGCTAGTTCCACTGCTGGCGCCCGGCCGATCGACACCCCCGCGTCCCGGGCAGGAGTCGGCAGCAACCGCCCCGCTGTGAAGCTCACGACGTCCAAGGCCACCCAGGCTGAACAAGACCGGCATCTGCGTCGCCTCTCCTTGGTCGCGCGGGAGAAATACAACGACTACGGCCTGTGGGTGCTTCATCTCGGTGTCGGCTTTCTGGACTGGACGCCAGCCCCGTCTGCCGAGAAGAGCTTCAGTTCGCCATTGGTGATGGTGCCGGTCGTGCTGGAACGGCGACGCGGAGACTCGTACGTCGTGAAGGCCAACGCAGATGAGGAGCCGACACTCAACCCTGCCCTCGCCATCAAAATGGGCGACTTGGGCGTTGACTGGCCACGTGTTGAGCAGGTGGAGCAACGTGAGATTCCAGCCCTGATCGCGCAGGTTCGGCGTGCGGTGGCGGGCATGCGCGGCTGGAAGGTCACCAATCGGGTCGTGCTGGACACATTCAACTCGAGCAAGGAGGTCATGTATCGGGACCTCCTCGACAATGCAGGCCGGGTGCAGGCCAGCGCCCTCGTGCGCGCCATTGGACTTGGAGCTGACTCTGGCATCGCGCCTGGGACCTTTGCCTTCGAACCGGCGGACGTCGATCGTATCGACGAGATCCAGCCGCCCGAACAGGCCCCGTTGGTCCTCGACGCGGACTCTTCCCAGCGGCAGTGCGTTGCTGCTGCGATCGAGGGCCGCAGCTTCGTGATGGACGGGCCGCCCGGCACCGGCAAGAGCCAGACGATCACCAATATGATCGCGGGCTTGTTGGAGAAGGGCCGTACCGTGCTGTTCGTCAGTGAGAAGGCGGCGGCCCTGGACGTGGTCCGCAACCGGCTGAGCGATGTCGGTCTCGATGACTACGTACTGGCCTTGCACAGCAACAGCACGGGCCGGAAGCAGGTGGCACAGGAACTCGGCCGTGCGTTGCAAGCGCCTCGCCGCACCCTGTCAGGCGGTGCCCGGGCGGACCTTCAGCGCGCTCGCCAACTGCGCCAGGAACTCTCGGGGTACGCGGCGGCGATG
The DNA here is from genome assembly GCF_055639175.1 of Streptomyces sp. NPDC107546. NCBI lineage: Bacteria > Bacillati > Actinomycetota > Actinomycetes > Kitasatosporales > Streptomycetaceae > Streptomyces > Streptomyces sp. NPDC107546. The sequence continues at coordinate 159,942 of NZ_JBVKBA010000009.1, forward strand.
AACGAGACCCGGTCGGGGCTCGGTATGAGCCTGCACGACGTCCTGGGACGGATTTCACTGCTGGACCCTTCTCATCCACTGCCTGCGAACCCGGCCTTCGACGCGGCGGCGCTCACGGCCGAGGCGCTGGACCAGGCGACTGTGGCAGCCCGCCAGGTCAGCAGGTCGTGGCGGCCGGCTTTGGAAGGCACGGCATACTCCTGGTACGGGCTGACAGACGCTGGTAATCCGCTGCAGACGCTCGACCTCGCCACCGAAGCCCTCAGCGAACTCGATACCAGGCTGTTGCCACACACGGATCTCCTCGCTGAGCTTGCCTGGGAGGGAGTGCGTGACACCGCCAGGCTGACCGCGCTGCTGCACGTCGCGGGCGCTCGGCCCACACTGCCGTACCCCTGGCTGACTGCCGATCACCAAGGCCTGACTGCATCGGTGACGGGCTTCCGACGCCGTCTCGACGAGGTGATCCAAGCCGAACGGTCGGCGGAACTGACACTCGGCGCGGCATGGGAGCAGTTGCCGGCCGAGGCGGATCCCACGCCGAGCGCGGAGGAGACCGCTTTGTCGGCTCTGCTGCCCGCGGCCATCGATATCAGCGTGCTCACTGCTGACGCGGCCCGTGAGCTCGGTGACCGCCTCGAGGCAGACGCCGGGGCACTCGACGAGGCGGTCCAGTCACTGGGGGCCGTTGCCACGATGTTCGGCCTGCCTGCCCCCGAGTCCTACGACGACGCCCTCCGTTTGGGCCGCCTCGCCACTCTTGCCGGACAACCGGACGATGCCAAACCGCTGCCCGCATGGCTCACCCGTGAGGGAGTAGCCGACGCCAGGACCGCAGCACAGGTCCTGCGTGAAGCGGTGAGGCGGCTGCGCGAGGCTCGGGGGAAGGCCGAAGCGGTCTTCACGGACCGGGTGCTGCAGGAGGAGTCCCTCGAAGAGGTCACGCACCGGTTTACCACCGTGCACCGGTCCATCACCGGCAGGCTGTCCGCAGCATGCCGCGCCGACCGGCGGTTCGTCAGGTCGCTTCTGCCTGAAGGCGGTAAATGCAGCAAGGCGGTTGTGACCGCGCTTCCGGCCGCAGTGGCTTGGCAGCAGGCAGCACGGACACTCAATGCTGAGGCCGGTCGCCACGCATCTGTCCTTGGTCGGCACTGGCGGGGCGAGGACACCGACTTTGATCACCTGGACTCCCTCATCGCACGAGCCGACGACATCCTCAGGCTCGCTCCCCGAGCGATGAACCAGGACGCGCTGGCGCGCGAGGTGGCTTCCGGAGGGCAACCGCGCCCTGCCGCGAGGAACACCGCAGAACGGGCAGCCGCCCGGCTGACCGAGTGGCGGGACTCCCTGGTGCTTCCACCCGCGCCCGGACCATCGTACGAATTGGAAGCCGGAAGCCTCAGGGCCGCTGCGAAGTGGAGCCGTGCGCATGTTGCACCTCTGCGAGCGGCCGAGCGACTGATCCGGATGGTGGAGGAAACCGCCGTCGCGAGCCGGGGAGCGGTCGCGACGGCCGGCACTTGGACTCTCTCCGCAGCACGCGCCGGTGTGCACGCCGTACGGGCAGCGCGTGCCGCTGCGGTGGAGTTCGAGTCCAGAGCGGAAGATGACCGGGCACTGCTCGGGGCCCTCTACACAGGCCGGAGCACCAGCGCATCCGACCTGACTGCTGCCCTCGACTGGATCACCACTCTGCGTAAGGCGTGCGGGCTTCAGAGCAAGACGCCACTGAGCGCGTCGGCCGCCAAGATCCTCTATCACGCGGAAGCCGACACCGAACTGGAAGCCGCCGCAGGCGCATGGGCGCGGGCCAGTAAGGGATTGGCGGATCTGTTTCGTCCGGAGCGTGCGGACCAACTCCGTAGGTCGTTCTCCCGCGGCCAGGATGCGGCCTTGAGCGTGCTCGCGGTCCTGGACGGCGATCGGGGCGGCCCTGACGAGTGGCGTGCCTACGACAAAGGCCGCCGTGCCCTCGACGATCTGGGCCTGGGCGATTTGGTGGACCGGGCGGTGCGTCGCGGGGTTGCTCCGGCCGACTTCCCGGCGCTCGTCGAACGTGCGGCTCTGCGCGCCTGGGCTGATCTCCAGCTGTCAGGTGATCCACGGCTGGGAACCCCCCGATCAGCGGACCGCGATGACTTGGTGGTCGGCTTCCGGGAACTGGACGCAAGGCTGGCCAGCCACGCCCGTGCGCGCGTCATCCAGGCTTGTGATGCCCGCCGCCCGCGAAACATGGACACGCCGGGTGCGGCGTTGCTCAGACGAGAGGGCGAGAAGAAGAGTCGGCACAAGCCGGTGCGGGAGCTTCTGGAGGCGGCCAGGGAGACCGTGTCGCTGATCAAGCCGTGCTTCATGATGAGCCCGCTTACGGTCAGCCGGTTTTTGCCGCCTGACCTCGTCTTCGATGTGGTGATCTTCGACGAGGCGTCGCAGGTGCTGCCGCAGGACGCCATCAACTGCGTCTACCGTGGTCGGGCGCTGATCATGGCTGGTGACCAGAAGCAGCTCCCGCCTACCGAGTTCTTCTCCTCCACAGGTGATGACGAGGAGGACAGCGATGACGATGAGTCCCCCGATCAGTTCCGCTCCGTGCTGGATCTGTGCAAGGCGAGCGGGCTGTTGGCCAGTTTGTCGCTGCGCTGGCACTACCGCAGCCGACACGAGGACCTGATCGCGTTCAGCAACCGAGAGTTCTACGACGAGTCGATGACCACGTTCCCAGGGGCTCATGCCGAGGGTCCGGACGTTGGCGTCGCCTTCTATCGCGCCGGGGAAGGCCTCTATCGTTCCGGGGCAGCCGCTCGGAACAATCCTGGGGAAGCCGAGGAGGTGGCCCGCCGGGTTATCCACCACTTCAGCACGCGCAAGGGAAGGTCGCTGGGTGTGGTCGCGCTATCCCAGTCGCAGGCCGTCGCGATCCAGGACGCCGTGGACGTGGCACGCCAAAGTCGGCCCGACCTCGATGAGTGCTTTTCCGAGGACCGACTGAACGGCTTCTTCGTCAAGAACCTGGAGAGCGTGCAGGGCGACGAACGGGACGTCATGATCCTTTCCGTCGGGTACGGCCCTGACGCCCAAGGCAAATTCTCGAAGAACTTCGGCCCCATGAACAAGGCGGATGGTTGGCGTCGTCTGAACGTCGCCGTGACGCGAGCACGCTACCGCGTAGAGGTCGTGGCCTCGTTCGAACCGGACGAGTTGGGGACCACCGGCAGCAAGAGTTTCCGGTACTTCTCCCGCTACCTGCGGTACGCGCAGAGTGGTCCGTCGGTGCTTTCCGAGGAGACGACGGACCCGCAAGCCCAGCCGGAGAGCCCGTTCGAGGAATCCGTACTGGCGGTGCTACGGGGCTGGGGCTATGACGTACAGCCTCAGGTTGGCGTCGCGGGCTACCGCATTGACCTGGGCGTCCGACATCCGCGCCGTCCGGGGTTGTACGCGCTGGGGGTGGAGTGCGATGGCGCCATGTACCACTCCTCGAAGGCAGCCCGTGACCGTGACCGGTTGCGTGAAGGCGTGCTGCGGGGACTTGGCTGGGAGCTGCACCGGATCTGGGGTACCGACTGGTATCGCGACCGGTTCGGTGCCGAAGCCCGGCTGCGCGACGCCGTCGAACGTGCGGTAGCCCTCGTCGGAACGAGTCCCAGCATCCTGGGAGCCGACGAGGGTGACGCAGCGAGATCGGAAGCGTCGTCGTCACGAGCCGAGCCACAAAGCGGGCCTGCGCGGCGATCCTCCGCAGATCAGCGCGCCAGAAACCGGACTGCCCCAGCTTCCGCTCCCGCCGCGCAGCAGCGCAGAACCGTGCCGACTCCGCGGCGCAGTGGATCCCCTTCTGCCGCCACCTACCCGGTGACAGCGTTGGCCAGCACATCCTGGCAACGTGTCGAGAACGAGTTGTCCCAGATACGCGAGTACCTGCGGCAGCCAGAACCCCTGGATACCGCCGCCGATTACCGGGTACGTGCCGACAACCGCCGCAAATGGGAAAAGCGGCGTGAACAGCTCCGTGAGCGTGCCACCTTCCTGGAGGACTTTCTCAGGGCAACCCCTGCCACCCCTCGCACATCCGGGGAAACGACGGTCGCCCCCGGCCGCTTGGTCGGTCTGACCTTCGACGGCTCTACAGATGTTGAGGAATACGAGATCACCTCCCAGAGCCCGGGCGCGGAGGATGGTCAGGCACTTAGCCCGTTCACGCCACTCGCAGCTGCCCTGCTGTGGCTCAAGGCCGGCGTCGCGGTGGAGTACGAGGACAGCTCAGGGAAGCGCCGTTCCGTCCACATACGACACGTTCGAGACTGAGCGGGACCGTCCGGTCACCGGCCAGAGCCAGACGCAGAGAAGCGATCTGGCCCCTGGCCGAATGGAGACGTCAGGGTCTGTCTGCGGTGCCCGGATGCCGGTGCAGGTGTGGGCGGAGGCGGCGACCCTCGCCAAGTCGGCCGTGCCCTACAACGCGGGCACCCTGAACGCCGCGGCGTGGCCGATCTCCCATCCGCGCTGCAGGCGGGCGTTTGGGCCGCGCCCGGACGTGCAGGCCGTGTGATCAGGGCAGGTAGGTGCGCTGCCACTCCGCGATCGGCATCCCCTCGGCGGCCTCGGCGAGTTGGAGCGCGGATGCGGTCTTCAGCTTCGCCTTGGTGGAGTCGACCCACTCGCGGGCTGCCGGGTAGCCCTGCTGGATGTACTCCAGGCCCTGCAGCATGCAGTCGAGCTTGTCGGCGTCGTGGGCGACGAGGACTTCCAGGCTGTTGCTGTTCTCGTACTCGTGGATGAGGGCCTTGATGCCCTCGGCGACCGCCGGGTGGGAGCCTGCCAGCTGGTCGGCGGTGACGGTCTCGTTGGAGGCGGCGGTGATGTAGCGGGCGGCCGACCCACGGGATGTCCCCGATGCGGGTCTCCTGCGTGTCGTGGAACGTGGCCAGCAGCGCCACCTTCGCCGGGTCGGCGCCTTCCATCATGGCGAGCACGGCGCCGATGACGGCAGTGCGCCAGGAGTGCTCGGCGATGGTCTCGGGGTCCTTTATCCCGGCGATCCACCAGCCTGTCCGCTTGGCCCGCTTGAGCATGCCCATTTCCATCAGGAAGCCGGTGGTGGCCTTGTCGGCGTCCTGGGGGCTGCGCTCGTCGGTCATGTGGTTCCTCCAGGAGATCAACTTCGGTGCAGTCTCAGACCGTAGTGGACCGATTCGAGCTCGGCACGGGATTGCTGGGACACAGTGTTGCTGTCCAGCAGGGCCGCGACCGCTGTGGCGAGGTCGTCGTTGAGGCGCGGGTCGACGACGAGGAGGCCCCGGCGGGCGGCGAGCAGCGCCCACACAGAGTGCACGTTGAGGTCGATGCAGCCCAAGTCGGGGGCCAGGCGGGTGGAAAGGGCCCGCAGCGACGTCCCCGAGGCGCTGGAGGAGCTGGTCCTGCACCTGTTGCGCAAGGCGCCCGAGGCGCGGCCCGCCGACACGCAGGAGGTGTACGCGCGGCTGCTGCCATTCCTCCCGCCGCCAGGCCGGGAGCCTGGCCCGGCCGATGTCGGGCCGGCCGGCGCGCCCGACCCGACGGGCGTGTTCCGTCACCCTTTCGCGCCCCGCGCCCAGGCCCCTGCACCCGGCGGTTCGACACCGACAGCCGTCCTCCCGGAGGCCCAGCCGGTGCCCGTCACCGACCGGCTGCGGAAGGACATCAAGGAGGCGTGAAGCAGCCCACGCGGCCACCCAACCCCGCCGACCACAGGATCCCGACGCTCTGATCACCCGCCGCACCCCGCCCCGACCACCCCAGCCCTCGCACACGGTCACCATCGGCGTCCGAGACGACATCGAAGTCCTGCTCGACGAGCTCGCCACGCCCGCAGGCTGCACCTGGACCGGGCCTGGCGCAGAAGGCGCAGCCCGGGCCCTGCTAGTGGGTATCCTCACCGCCGCCGAACGCCAGCGCTCCAAGCCCCCGCACATCACGGCGATCGTCCCCGAAGACCTGGCCGACACGCTGCTCCTCGGCCTCCCCGCCCAGTTCACCGCCCTGGCCCAGAGCGCCGATCTCGCCCACGCCATCCAAGCCGCCGATCAGCACCTCATCGCCCACGCCCGCACCCAGGACGAACACGACGCCGCGCACCCGGCCACCGGGCCGACGGACACCGACCCCGCTGGGCAGAGTGGCCCAGGCACTCTCCTGCTGCTGGCCGTGCCGGACGCCGCCCACACCGGACAACTGCAGGCACTGGCCACCCGCAGCCGCCCAGAAACGCTGATCGTCCTCACCTTGGGCGCTGGCCTGCCCGGCGCCGCACGCTGGCAAATCGCCGCCGACGGCACCACCACCCCCGGCCAAGGCGCCAGTCTCCTCCGGCTGTTCCACCTCACGCCCGAGGCCGGACGGGAAATGACCGACGTCCTGCTCACCGCCCACGGCCAGCGCCCCCGCCTGCGAATCCTCCCCATCCCCAGTCAGCCGGCCAACAGCAAGCACCCCGATCCGCCAGCCGAGCCCGTACCCGATGACCCGCACGCTAGGCCGCACCCGGCGGAGACCTCACGCCCGACGCAGAACAAGCCCGTACGGCTCCACGTGCTGGGACCCATCACCCTCTACGCCCGCGGCAACCCCGACCCCATCGGCACCAACCTGCGCAGCGAAGTCCACGAATTCCTCGCCCTGCTCGCCGCCCACCCCGCCGGCCTCCTCGCCTCCGACATCGCCGACAAACTCCACCTCGCTCCCGGAAGTGACCAAAACGCACTGAAAAACCTGCGCCGCGCCGTACGCCGCGCCTGCGCGCAGCCACCGGAATCACCGCACAAGAATTCATCCTCCTCCAAGGAGAACTCCACAAACTCCACCACGACCTCGTCGAAACCGACCTCGCCGACTTCACCCGCTGCCTGAAAGAAGCCTTCTCCGCTCCCAGCAACCCTGAGACGCACAACGCTTCTCTGTCCGCCGTACGCGATGCCCTGACCCACTACCGCGGGCCCTTCGCCCAAGGAAGCGACTACCTATGGGCCGACACCATCCGCGAACACCTCGCCACCCAGGCCACCGACGCCACCCTCCACCTGGCCCGCCAAGCCGAACGAGCCGACGCCACACCACGGGAGAGAGACGAGGCCCTGAGGCTTCTGGAACACCTGGCCACCTTTCACCCCGACCACGAACGGCTCGCTCAGCACGCTATCCGCCTCTACCAGGCCGCAGGCCGCCACGACGCCGCCCGGCACACTTACAGCCGCCTTGAAAATCACCTCGCCGACCTCGGCCTGGCACCCGAACCCGCCACCCAAGCCCTGGTCAGATCCAGGAACCAGGCTCAGAAGATGCGGTAGCCTCGGACGTACAACTCATCGCGGCCCAGGGAACTTCAGTGGCTCGACCGTGTGCAGCGCGCCGCCGAGCGTATCCCGGCCACCCGTCCTAGGGGTGTGTTGTCTGCACCCGGTTACCGGCGAGCCGCTGATCGACGACGACCCCACCCTGCGGGCCAACGACCGCTCCTCGCCATCTCCAAGCACTGCGCCGACCTCCTCGGCATCAAGACTCCGGTCCGCATCGAGACAGAGTTGATCCCCAGAGGGGTAGATGCCGAAATCGTCCGCCCTGCCTCCGACTGGCAGGAATGGCGCGCCCGTGGGCCCTGGTGTGCTCTTGGCGCGAGGACATCGGGGGACTGGGCCTGCGCAACGGCCACCATCTGCCGCACGGCTGGAAGGCTCCGCAGGTGCGCAACGCGCTGATCACGCAGACCGCGCACATCCCGCCCCAGCTACGGCGGACGCTCACCTGGGACCAGGGACGCGAACTGACCCTGCACGAGGACGTCGAGCACTGACCGGGTTCCGCATCTACTTCTGCGACCCGCACTCGCTCTGGCAGCGCGGCAAGGACGAGAACACGAACGGCCTGCTGCGGCAATACTTCCCCAAGGGAACTGACCTGTCCGTCCACACAGCGTGCGATCTTCGCGAAGTCGCCCGCCAGCTCAACCGTCGCCCCCGCGTCGTCCTTGGTGACAAAAGACCCCCCGCCGAAGCCATGCGAGAGTGCCTCACAAGCCCATTGACCAGGTGATTCGCAATCACCGATAGAAACCGCCAGCCTCCCGAGGCGCTCGCGACAGTGTTCGGAAACGGCATGTTCGCCTGCTCTTCGGATCTGCACGCCGACGGGGAATCCGCGTTCAGCGAACCAACCAGGTCAGCACCGCTGTCACCAAGTACACGACGACCGCCGCAAGCGAAACCGCAAGGCGTGTCGGCCGCGAAGACGTGGCCGGCGCCCACTCCCCTCCTCCCCGTGACAGCAGCGCGTCCGCGAACGCCTGAGCGGTCTGCGGTCGGTCCTCGGGATCGACGGACAGCGCGGTACGAAGAAGTGTGTCGACGCCGTTCGGAACCCCCAGCTCCCTGGGAATCCTTGGGGGCGAAGACGTCGATGCCTGCTCTGGTGTGAGGGTGAGACGACCGCCCAAACCGAACGGCTTCCTGCCGGTCAACAGCTCGAACGTCACGATACCGAGGGCGTACACGTCGGCTCGACCATCGAACCCGCCGGTCTGGAAAGCCTGCTCGGGCGCCATGTACGCCGGAGTGCCGGTGGTCACGGTCAACCCCGACGCGTCAGCGAGTCGCTTCGCGCTGCCGAGGTCTGCGACAACTACGGCAGTGGGCGTGCGGCCGGTGTCGAGCAGGAGGTTCGACGGCTTGATGTCGCGGTGGACGACGCCTGTGTCATGAAGCACCTGAACCGCGTATCCGGCCTCGGCTGCCAGATGGAGTGCCTCCGCGGGCAGGCAGTGCCCGATCTTCTCGGCCAGCGTGCCGCCCCGGACGTAGTCCATGACGAAGTAGGGCCGGTCGTCCTGGACACCGACGTCGTGAACGCGTACGACACGTGGGCTGGATATCTTGCGGAGCAGCCTCGCCTCCGCCAGGAATCGTTCCCGTACATCGGCGTTCGACGCCCAGTTGTCGGCCAGCACCTTGACCGCGACGTCCGTGTCGAGCTCCGGATCGTATGCCTTCCAGACGGTGGCGAACGAACCGGCTCCCAGCCTGTTCTCGAGGAGATAACGGCCCAGCTTCTGCATGTGGCTATATTCTGCCGGAGGCGCCGGAGCCGGGAACCGCGGTGTGGCCAGGCGGACTTCAGGTCGGACGAGAACGGGGGACAGCAAGGTGATCGACGAGGACGAAATGGCACAGCTCGTGGCCTCCGCCCGGGCAGGTGACCGGGCGTCCTTGGACCGCCTCCTCGTCAAGCTTCGCCCCACGGTCATGCGCCGCTGCTCCAGGTTCCTGCCGCACCACGCCGACGCCGAAGAGGCCGCGCAGGACGCTCTGCTGTCCATCAGCACACATCTGCAGGAGTACAGCGGACGGGGCTCGTTCCTCGGGTGGGTGACAGTGATCGCCTCGAACGCCGCCAGGGCCACGTACCGCTCGATGCGCCGGCGCGCGGAGGACAGTCACGCGGTCCTTCCCGAGGGCGTCGACCCTCGAACGACAAGCGTCATCGCGGGCACCCGCCTGGATCTCATGGAGTCGCTGGCCGCGCTCGAGGAGCGGCATCCGGCCCTGGTGGAATCCTTCGTGCTGCGCGATCTCGGAGACCTGACCTATCTTCAGGTCGCTGAGATCACCGGCGCTCCCCTGGGCACGGTCAAGGACCGCATCCACCAGGCTCGCCGCTTCATGCGGGACCGCCTCGGCGGCGGCTTCTGAGAAATTCCAACGCTCCGGTGTCAACCGGCATTTCAGCTTGAGTAGGAGCCGGGAGGTGCTGCCGTGCGAGCTCGGACGATCGTCGTCATTCTTTCGGTGGCCGTCGGGCTCGGCCTGCTGACCGGCCGGTTCGTCCTGCCCACTCGCTCTGCTCCGACCACTCGGGCAGTGACGCCGGACGCTGTGCCGTCCTCGCCGGGTAACGGCTCCGACGCGCCGAAGCCCGCCGGCGGACCCATGACGGACCGGCACTTGCTGGCAGCGGCCGAGTTCAGGAAGGTCGGGTTCTCCAAGCACATCTACGTACGGGATCGTGTGGGAGACGGTCACTACGCCAACGCGGCCTGCGCCGGGGAGAAGACCCTCGACCAGACCTTGGGAGAGTCGGACGCACACTTCCGCGGGTTGATGACGACCACGCACGCGGACCACAGCGACCCCACTCTGGCGGTGAACATCGACGAACAGGTCGCGCGCGAAGTCGCCGCCGACGCCGGAAGCCCGGCACTGGCCCAGAACTTCTTCCAGCGCCTCCTGCTGGAGGAAGTGCCGTGCCAGAACGAACCGGCCACCCACTGGGTCTACGGGCCGACGCACACGATCGATGTGGCTCGGGGTATCGCCGCGAGCTGGATGGGTTATTACGACGGTGACCTGAACACCGCAGGGACCGCACCACGCGGCAAGGAGCCGTGCGGAGGCATCGCCGTACTCCGCAACGGTTCCCACTACGGGGTCCTGGAGGTCGACGCCTGCCTGGACACGGCCGCGATGACGCGGATCGTCCGTGCGGCCGTCACACAGCTCTGAGACCACCCCGATCTCGCTCACAGAGGTGAGGCGGATCACACCGATCGCAGCAGATCGCTGTCCAACATCTCCAGTACCCCGTGCATCTCCCTGGGTGTACGAGAACCCAAGCCGCATTGTGACCACACAGGGGGATGAGATGTTCGACAACCAAGCTGCCAGCAAGAAGTTCTCGCGCCGCGGTCGTACCGCAGGAGTAGCAGCCTCCATCGGTGCGGCCCTGGTCGCGGTCGGTATCGGCGCACATCCCGCTGCCGCCGGCGCGGACACGGGCTTGCCGAACCGGCCGGCAACCGCGCCCACAGCCACTCCTGCTGAGCCCCGCCTCGGCACCGACAACCTGATCCAGCGCGACGACTTCTTCCAGCAGGGCCTCTCCCCGGTCGGCGCGACGGTGGACATGACCGGGAAGCAGGCTCTCTCGGCGTGTTCCGGCGAGGAGACGATGCGAATGCTGACCAAGGGGAAGGCCGGCGCCTATGCCGACGTGACCTGGACCTTCGACACCAAGGACACCTTGCTGACCGAATCCGTCGCAGACGGTTCCACCGATACGTCGGCGGCCTCGTACGAGAAGCAGCTCAACGAGTTGGTGCGCAGCTGCCAGGTCGAGCCGGCTGGTCACTGGTACTACGGCAAGGGGCACACGATCACCGTCAAGGCCGGCGAGGGCAGGTGGTACCCGGCCTTCAGCGGTGACGGCGGGGCCGCCGGCGGTGTCGCGGTCATCCGCAGCGGTCACAGGTTCGGCATCGTCGAACTCTCCGGTCAGCCCAGCGACGACCCCGGCTACATGGAAGGCATCGCTGCCGCCGCCATCAACCGGCTGGCCGACTGATCCCGCTCCGCCACGGCGCACTTCCTGCGGCGTCCCACCATTCCTCGCGGCGTGCACCAGGGAGGAATGGCGGGCGCTGCGCCGTCCGGGGGCACGGCGGAGTGGCCGTAATCCGTGGAGGCGAGACCCGTCGTAGGTGACGAACAGTGGCGACGTGCGTCCCTGTCCACGCTCGGACGCTCTCGTGTACCCCGTCGCGGGCGAGAAGGGTGCAACCTTCCGGCGCATCTCCTCCGGGCGGAACGGGCGTCGTGCTCGCGCGGTCGCCGGTCGCCTTCGTCAGGCCGGACACACGCTCCCGTCCGCTCGGGTGCCACCCTCCGCGACACGAGCGTGGGTGCCGACGGTTGTGGCTGTGAGCTCACGCCGACGTTTCGGATTGCCGGTGCACACGCCGCCGCGCGGTCGTCCGGTCATTGATGGCGGCCTGCTGCTGATCGGCACTGAGCTGCGTATCGGAATTGCTCATACGGCGAGGCACGTCGTCGTCGGGACTGCGGGGCACGGCTTCTCTCCTTGCCTCTGGTGCTCCTGAAGCTGCGGCCCGCGAACACCTGGCCTGTTCGCGGACCGCAGCCGTGTGTGCTGGTCGGACGTTGGCGCGCGGGGCGGCGGCGCGTCCCCTTTGCTGTTACCGGTGGAGGTGGTGCTGGCGGGTGGTGACGAGGGCGCCATAGGGTGCGGGTTGCCTGTTCGCCATCCAGCCAGTGCGGCGCGGTGTGGCTGGCGGGGAGGGGGAGGTCGGCCATGAAGGAGCCGATGTTGATGTAGTAGGCGTAGTCCCCGTTCTGGATCCGCTCGCGCAGCCGGGAGAGGTGGCGGCAAGTGCGTCGTGGTCCTCGAGGACGGCTTGGCGGAACGCCGCGGCGAGTTCGAGGGTGCGTGCCATGGAGGTGAGGCCGGCGACGTCGAGCTCGGTGTGCAGGGTGTGAATGCGGTCGTCGAGCGCGGGATCGCCGGCATCGCGGATCAGGGCGGCGATGGCCGGGTTGATCGTGGCGGCCGCGCAGGTCGAGGATGGCGAGGAGCTGGTCAGCGAAGTCGACGCTGATGACGGCTTGACGTTCTCGCATTTCGAGGCTTTCCGCCTGATCAACTTCACCGGGATCTGGTCGGCCCGGTGGTCGGGAACGACGGTCCCGCAGCAGTCGAGTTCCTTGGCGGCCCAGGCGAGCAGGGCCGGGGAGGGCATGGTCGAGTCGGTCATGCACCCCACCTCGTAGACGGTCGTGATGCGGATGCGAACAGGGCACGTCGGGCATCGACCAGGCGTCGGAGTGCGGTCGGGGAGGCTGCCTGAGCCGGAGGGTTCTCGAACGCAGGCTGAAGGGCGGTGAGTACGAGCACGGGATTCACGGGTTCTCCTCGGTAGGGGAATCGGGCACCTATGGGCCGATACCGTCCGCGAGCACCTCGCCACCCAGGCCAACGACGCCGCCCTGCGTCTGGCCCGCCACGCCGAACGAGCCGACGCCACAGAGATGGAACGAGAAGAAGCCCTCGAGCTCCTGGAACACCTTGCCGCCCTGCACCCTGACCACCGAACGGCTCGCCCAGCACGCCATCCGCCTCTACCAGACTGCAGGCCGCCACGATGCCGCCCGGCATACCTACACACGCCTCGAGCGGCACCTCGCCGACCTCGGCCTAGAGCCCGAGCCGGCCACCCAAGCCCTGATCGCAACCAGGACCCAGGGTCGAAACGTGCGGTGGAACCAACCCGTCTCCCGGTTCTGACCCGCATAGAGCGTTGTCCAACCTGAATGCGCTGGTCTGGGCGACGAGGCCTCGAGTAGGTCGGTCGGACAGGCACGTCACATGATCGGCTTCGCTGTCCGCCGCGGAGCGGCGGTCACCGCTCAGGCCGATGGAACACCGCGAGCGGCCCGTACTCCGTCGGCTTCGCGGCGGCGAACTCAGGGTGGGCGGGCAGGCGATCCCACTGGATCCCGATGGTATCCGGCCAGGCGGTCAGTTGCTCCCCGGACCCGAGGCGCTGGTCGAAACGCGGGAGCCAGGCGGGGAAAGCGCCGTCGTGTAGTTCGATGAGATGGGCGACGGCTCGTTCCACACTGCCGATGATGCTGCGGTGGGCCATGACCGGGCGGTGTTTGGCGCCGCCTGCGCCGCCTGCGCCTCCGCGGCGACCTGGTCCCAGCTGCCGATACGCTCCGCGCCCCGCGGCTACTGGTCAGCCCAGGCCGGGCAGACTCCGCAGTTCCGAGACGCGGAGCAGGCGGGCCAGCAGCACGAACAGCACCATCATCGTGACACCGCCGCCAGCCAGCGCCAGCACAGAGCCGACGACCGGAGCGGCGACGGCACCGGAGCAGATGCGCGCCACCGCCCAGCCGACGGCGCTGGCGACGCCCGCCGCAGCCGTGAGTTTCCCGTACGTACCCACGAGCCGCTTGCCGTCCAGGCGGCCTTCCAAACGGCGGCGCAGCTTGAGCCCGGTGACGAGCAGGCCGCCGGCGTAGGACGCTGCATAGGCGGCTGCCATGCCGATGACGGCCCAGCGCGGGGGCAGGAAGAGGCGGCAGCCAGTGGCCAGGATGATGTCGAGGCCGGAGATCCAGACCGCCATCCAGAAGGGGGTGCGGGTGTCCTCGAACGCGTAGAAGCCGCGCAGCAGCAGGTACTGGGCGGAGAAGGGGACCAGGCCGAGTGCGAAGGCCTGCAGCATCTGGCCGAGTGGCTGTGCCGAGGCCGCTCCGCTGCTGCTGTAGGAGAACATCACCGTGGCGATCTGCGGTCCGAAGGCCAGGAAGAAGAAGGCGGCCGGGACGATCGCCACGCCGGTCACCCGCAGGCCCCGCGACAGGTCTTCGCGGACGTCGCCCAGGCGCTGCTCGGCCACCGCTCGGCTCGTCCGCGGCAGCATCGCGGTGACCACCGAGACCGTGATGATGCCCTGCGGGAGCATCCAAATGTTCTGCGCGAAGAAGTAGGCGTTGTTGCCGAAGGTGTTCGGTTTCACCTACGACGCCACGCAGGGGACGAAGAACGTCAAGCTCGTCAAGATCACCGACCCGCGCGGGCACGCCACGCAGCTGGCGTACTACGCCCCGCAGACCGGTGACGACCCGAAGTACCACTGGTGGGCCAAGACCATCACCGACCGCCTAACCAACACCACCGGGTTCGCGTATGCGGCCGACACGGGCACGCCGGCGTTCACCGACACCACGGTCACCGACGCCGAGTCGCACGTCACCACGTATGTGACGGACGACTTCGCGCGGCCGGTGCAGACCACCAACGCCAAGAACCAGGTCACCAAACTGGCCTGGGACGCGGACAACAACGTCACGCAGCTGATCGAGGACAACGGCGCCACCACCAAGTGGACGTATGACCCGAAGACCGGCTATCCGCTGACGATGCAGGACGCGGAAGCGGTCAAGAACGGCTGGCCGGCCACCGTCTACACGTACCAGACCCACGCGAACGGCTACAGCGCCGACCTGTACACCAAGACCTCGCCAGAGGGCCGGCAGTGGCTGTTCGGCTACGACACCTTCGGCAACCTCACCTCCGTCACCGACCCCAAGGGCGTCTCCACCTCGACCGCCGGGGACTACACCACCGCCTACGTCTACGACTCCTACGGCGAGCTGACCTCGGTCACCGACGCCAACCAGCACACCAGCACCTACAGTTCGTTCGACCCGAACGGCTACCCGCAGACCAGCACCGGCCCGGCCCCGTACAACAAGGCGGTCAAGACCGCGTACGACCCGCTTGGGCAGGTCGCCTCAGTGACCGACCAGCTCGGCCACACGACGACGCAGACGTATGACGTGTACGGCCGGCCGCTGGTGAAGAAGGTGCCCAAGGACCAGGCGGGCGGCGTCTACATCACCTCGCCGGCGCCGGTGTACGACGCCAACGACAACATCACCCAGTCGACCGCGCCCAACGGGGCCGTGTCCACTGCCGTGTACGACAACGCCGACGAGGTCACCTCGGCGACCGCGCCGAAGGACCACACCACCGACCCGACCCGCACAACGTCGTACACCTACGACAAGATCGGCGAGCTGAAGACCACCACCGAGCCCAAGGGCACCCTGACCACGTCCGATCCGACGGACTACGTCACCACCAACACCTACGACTCCATCGGTGAGCTCACCGACGTCGTCAACGCCAACGGCGACAAGATGTCGTACCAGTACGACGACGTCGGCAACGCCACCAAGGTCATCGACCCGGTCAAGAACGCCACCACCGACACCACCGACTACACCACCAAGACCGACTTCGACTTCGACCACCGCCCCTACCAGGTCACGGACGCGGCGGGGAAGGTCACCAAGACCGGGTACGACAAGGACGGCCTGAAGACGACGTCCACGGACCCGGACAACAACACCACCACGACCTCGTACGACGAACGGGGCAAGGTCTCCCAGGTCCAGGCCCCTTACCAGGGCAGCGCCGGATCCCCGACCTTGTTAGTCGCACTGGAGAGGCAATGACGCAGGTTACACACAGTAATGGCGAGCTTCGTATCATTTCAGCACACCACGGAATTGTGTGGCCACTACTATTCGGGCGACTCTCGTCGGAGCGAATCGTCCTGATCTCCGGGGCAGCCGGCCATGAGAGCCGACTGTGCTGCTGGGACGCGACGTCGGGGGATCTCTTGTGGGCCACTCAAGAGGGGGAACTCAGGCACGGCTGCTTTGATTTGTCTGCTGTCAAGTGCGATGGAAAGGATGTCTTGGCAGCCGCGACAGAGGTCGGCGTGCAGCGATGGGATTCGTCTTCCGGAACCCCGCTGCAAGAAACTGAGGAGCTCAGCCCGGGGACCATCTGGGGGCTCGACGCCTTCACGGCGGGTGTCGGTAGGACCCTGCTCGTTGGCGCGGGCAACGATCATCTGGTGTATCGCTGGGACGCTGTGACAGGCGCAAAGGCAGGAGTTCCGCTCGCCGGACACCGAAGCAGCGTCAAATGTGTGGCTTCCGGATCTGTTCCCGGACGCGGCGCTCTGATCGCATCGGGGAGCGACGACGGGACCATTCGTAGGTGGGACGCGGCCACCGGGGAACTCATCGGTGTCAGTGAAATGGTGAACGCCGACATCCTCGACATCGACCTCCTGGCATCCCAGGCAGGCATCTCCATCCTCACCTGCGGGGACAGCGACGGTGTACTCCACAGGTGGGACGCAGCCACCGGACAGCCTCTCGGAACGCCCATCGAGACCGGGGAAATGGTGGGCTCCCTTGTCTCCGTCGACATCGCAGGCGAACCCAGGATCATCGCCTCGTCCGAAAGCGGGCTCGTTCGCCAATGGCACGCCGTGACCGGCCTCCTCGTTGACGAATCTTCTGTCGGAATGTCCGTCGCAGCCATGGCTGACGCTGACGGCCGTGTGCTGCTTGCGACGGGCACTGACGACGGGGACATCAGCCTGCGCGCGGTATGACGACCGCTGTTCGCCTTCAGAACCCTTCGCGAATCCGTGGAGCGAAGGTGTGATCTGGACTGTTGTGCGAGGTGGTCCGGGCTGCGAGAGGTCGCGGCATGGCAACGGGACCTGGTTCTGGCGTGAGGCTCTCTACCTCCTCAACACGCCGAGATCGAGGTCCCGTTGGTGCATATCCGTACGTCCGAGTCCGGAGGCCGGCATGAACTCCTGACTCTTGTCGACCCCGACCACCGTGGCCGCTACGCCACAATCCTTGCGCCCGACTGGCACCCTGACCAGGCGACCGAGTTCAACGGTGCCGTCTGGCCTTGCCTGGCTTCCGCTGTCTGGGCCCTGCGCACCACCACCAGCTTCGACGAGGCGATACGCGCGGCGATCGACCTGACGGTGACACGGACACTGTCGCCGCGGTGATCGGAGGCCTCGTGGGGGCGTACTACGGCTGGACGCAATCCCCGCCCATTGGACCCAGCCGTCCAGTTCCCCCTCCCAGGATTCCATGGGCGGGTGCTGCATTTTGGCAGACCTGCTCCACCTTGCACACCGCCTCGCAGAAAGGTTGCGATGCGACAGGTGCAGTAGCCCGCACAGGGTGAACTGGTGGTGTGGGAGTCGCGGCCGTCGTGCAGGGCGGAGGTGACCGGTTTTCTCGAGGAGATGGTGGGCTCACCCCGGAGGATCTTGTGGTGGGAGCCGTCCTTGGGCGATCACGACCGTATCGTCAGTGGTCAACTCCCCCCTCGGACACTCGCTATAACGATACGGAGGCGAGGGCCTCGACCTAACGGTCGCGGTCCTCCTCGCGTTGTCGTACGTGATCGTGATGCCCAGGGCGTCGTAGAGGGGCTCCTTCTTGTCGGCGTCGGCGTCTTGGATACGTTGTGCGATGTCTCCAAGCCTCTCGGTAATCTCCCGGATGTGGTGGGCCGTGAGGGGCGGTTCCTTCTTCCGGGTGAGGGTGGGCAGTGCGTCGAGCTTCTTCTGTGCCGCTTCCCTCTCACGTTGCGCGTCGTTGATCCTGCTCTTGCCGAATACCTCATCCATGCTGGTCAAGCCGCATGCGCGTACTCGTGCAGGGTGCCGCCGAGCCTCGCGCGTCGTCGTATGTCGAGGCGTGCGATCCGCTCCGGATCGTCGATTGGTTCGGGCAACGGACGCAGAGGGCGGGCATCCGCGAGGCCCTGGTGCGGCCTGTGCTCGTTGTAGAAAATCTCGAACTCTCGCAGGGCGTGAAGGAGATGGCGCTGGTTCCAGATCAGTGTCCGGTCCAGCAGTTCTCGGCGGCAGGTTTGCACCCACCGCTCCGTGATCGAATTCCTGCGGGGTATCCGGATGCCGCTGAGGACGATCTCGATGCCAGCGTCCTGGAGGACCGCATCGAACAGCTTGGGGAACTTCCCGTCCCGGTCCCTGATCAGGTAGCGGGCTCGACAGCCGGTGTCCTCGAGGTCCATGACGAGATTTTTTGCGGCCTGGGTCACCCAGGAGGCGGTCGGGTGAGCAGTCGCGCCCAGGATCCGTATGCGCCGGTTCGTGTGCCCTGACCGGAGCACGTACAGCCGTGCTCCGGTCAGGGTGACCGTTTCGAAGAAGTCGCATGCCAGCAGTGCGTCGGCTTGGGAACGCAGGAAGCCCGCCCAGGTGCTCGAGGCTCGCTCGGGCGCTGGGTCGATGCCCGCGTCCTTGAGGATCTCCCAGACGGTGGACGCCGCCACCGTCACCCCGAGGACGAGCAGTTCGCCGTGCAGGCGCCGAGAACCCCAGTTCGGGTTCTCCCTGGCCAGACGCAGTACAAGTGCTCGGATGGAATGCACGGTACGCGGTCGGCCGCCTCGCTTGGGCTGGGAGGCGGCGGCGTGACGTCGGGCGATCAGGTCGCGGTGCCAGCACAGCACCGTGTCCGGCCGGACCAGCAACCGGATCCGGCGAAGCGCCTCTCGCGGCAGACCGTGGAGCAGTGCGGCGAGGAGCGCCCGGTCACCCGCGTCGGATCGCACCCGCTGCCCGCTCAGTTGCCTCTCGAGCACGGCGACCTGGTGGCGCAAGGCCAGGATCTCTAATCCTTCTCCCGGTCACCCATCGGCAGCAGTCGCAGCAACGCGAACGCGTTCGTCACGCCCAGGTATGCCGGTCGCAGCAGCACGACCACCCATCATGTCGCGGTGATCGTGCTCACGTGGGCGCATGCAGACGTCCACCGCGTCACGACGCTCAGACACCCGCGGTAGCTGCTCCCACCTGCATGGATGAGTTATTAGGCAGGGGCACGGCCGGCGGTTTCGACGGCTCCGCTCCCACCCGCTACAGCCGCCGCGGCCACATCCCCGGCAGCCGCAGCCTTCCGGGCCGTGACCTGCTGGACTTCGCGGGCCGTGTGCTGCCCGGCCCCGAACTCGCCGCCCGCGCCGACGCGGTCCTCCACGGCGCCGACTCACCGGTCGTCCTGTACTGCGGCGGCGGCATCTCGGCCGCGGGCACGGCGCCCGCCCTCACCCGGCTCGGCCGGGACGACATTGCCGTCTACGACGGCTCGCTGGAGGAGTGGTCCAAGGATCCGGCGCTGCCGCTGGAACTCGGCGGCTGAGCCGCTCGGCGAGCCGGGACTCCCCGGACCCGCTCAGCGGACGAGCTCTCCCACGAGAGCGGCGACCTGCTCCACCTCGATGAGGAAGCCGTCGTGGCCGTAGGGGGATTCGATCAGCCGGAGGTCATCGGCGGTGGGGATGCCCGACGCCAGTTCCGCCTGCTGGGACGGTGGATAGAGGCGGTCGGAGTCGACCCCGGCCACGAGTGTTCTGGCGGTCACCTGGCGCAGGGCGGCGCGTATGCCGCCGCGGCCCCGGCCGATGTCGTGGCTGTTCATGGCCTCGGACAGGACGACGTAGCTGCCCGCGTCGAAGCGGCGCACCAACTTGGCGGCGTGATGGTCGAGATAGGACTCGACCTGGTACCGGCCGCCGCTCCAGGGGTCCTCCGTGCCCTGGGGCGTACGGCCGAAGCGAACGGCGAGTTCCGGCTCGCTGCGGTAGGTGACGTGGGCGAGCCGTCGGGCCAGGCCGAGTCCGGCGTGTGGTCCTTGACCGGTGTCGTGGTAGTGGCCGCCGCGCCAGTGCGGGTCGGCGCGGATGGCGTGCAGTTGGATGTTCGCCCAGGCGATCTGCTCGGCGCTCGCCGCGGCCGTCGAGGCGAGCAGCAGCAGGGCGCCGGTGCGCTCGGGATACGACACGGCCCATTCCAGTGCCCGCATCCCGCCCATCGAGCCGCCGACCAACAGCGCCCAACGGGCGATACCCAGCGCGTCGGCCAAGTCGGCCTCGACAGCGACTTGGTCACGTTGGGTCAGGAAGGGAAAATCGCCGCCCCAGCGGCGGCCGTCCGGTGTGAGCGACGACGGCCCGGTACTGCCTTGGCAGCCGCCGAGGACGTTCGGCGCCACGACGAACCAGCGGTCCGTGTCCAGGGCCCGTCCCGGTCCGATGAGGCCGTCCCACCAGCCGGGGGTGGGGTGCCCGGGTCCGGCGGGGCCGACCACGTGGCTGTCTCCGGTGAGGG
This sequence comes from Streptomyces sp. NPDC107546, assembly GCF_055639175.1. Lineage (NCBI taxonomy): Bacteria > Bacillati > Actinomycetota > Actinomycetes > Kitasatosporales > Streptomycetaceae > Streptomyces > Streptomyces sp. NPDC107546. The sequence goes on from NZ_JBVKBA010000009.1 coordinate 180,304, forward strand.
CATGCAGGACGAGGACCGCGTTGGACGCGTCCGACGCGAGCCGCCCCCACGTCTCGAACGCCAGCCGGACGCCCGGCAGTTCACCGCCCGCCTCCAACGGAAGCGCCTTCTCGCGGGCGTACCACTGGCGACGCCCGGGCGGGTCCCCCTCCCGCCAGGCCCCGGTGGCCGGCGGGAGGGGGACCTCGGAGGGCGTCAGTACGGTGTTCAGGACGCGCCCTTGGCCGCGCGGAACCCTGCCTCCAGATCGGCCTTGAGGTCGGCGAGGTTCTCGATGCCGACCGACAGCCGCACCAGGCCGGGGGAGGTGCCGGTGGCCGCCAACTGCTCCTCGTCGAGCTGGCTGTGGGTGGTGGACGCCGGGTGGATGATGAGGCTGCGGACGTCGCCGATGTTGGCGAGGTGACTGAAGAGCTCGACGGCGTCCACGAACCGCTTGCCCGCCTCGATGCCGTCTCGCAACTCGAACGAGACGATGGCACCGGCACCGCGCGGCAGGTACCTCTGCCCGGCCTCGTACCAGCGGCTGGACTCAAGTCCCGGATAGTGGACGGCGGCGGCCTCGTCGCGCTGCTCCAGCCACTCGGCCAGGGCCTGGGCGTTCGCGGAGTGCCGCTCGATGCGCAGGCTCAGCGTCTCCACGCCCTGGAGCAGCAGGAACGCGGAGTGCGGGGAGAGCGCCGGACCAAGGTCACGCAGCAGCTGCACCCGGAGCTTGATGGCGAAGGCGCCGGGGCCGAGGGCGGGCCAGTACTGCAGACCGTGGTAGCTGGGGTCAGGCTCGGTGAAGTCGGGGAAACGGTCGGCGTGGGCGCCGAAGTCGAAGGTGCCGCCGTCCACGACGACACCCGCGATCGCGGTGCCGTGCCCGCCAAGGAACTTGGTCGCCGAGTGCACGACGATGTCCGCGCCGTGCTCGATGGGCCGCAACAGGTAGGGAGTCGGAACCGTGTTGTCCACGATCAGCGGCACACCCGCCGCGTGCGCCACGTCCGCGACCGCCCGCACGTCCAGCACGTTGCCGCGCGGGTTGCCCAGCGTCTCCGCGAACAGCGCCTTGGTGTTCGGCCGGACCGCCGTCCGCCAGGCCTCGGCGTCGTCCGGGTCGTCGACGAAGGACACCTCGATGCCGAACTTGGGCAGCGTGTGCCGGAACAGGTTGTAGGTGCCGCCGTACAGGGAGGTGCTGGAGACGATGTGGTCCCCCGCGCTCGCCAGCGTCAGGATCGCGAGGGTCTCCGCGGCCTGTCCGGAGGACAACGCCACCGCCGCGACCCCGCCCTCCAGCGCGGCGATCCGCTGTTCGAAGACGTCCTGGGTGGGGTTGTGGATACGAGTGTAGATGTTGCCGGGCTCGGCCAGCGAGAACAGGTCGGCGGCGTGCTGGGTGTCCCGGAACACGAACGACGTCGTCTGGTAGATCGGCGTCGCCCGCGCCCCGGTCGTCGGGTCGGGTGCGGCACCCGCATGGATCTGCTTGGTCTCGAAGGACCACGCGGAGGTGTCGGGCCCGGCGGAGGTTTCCTCGGGGGTGTGGCCGGCGGTGACGGAGTCGATGGGCTGGCTCATGGTGCTGCTCCCTGTGCGGAGGGTGAGAGTGGAAAGGCGTGAGGGAACCGCAGCGCTGGAAGCGCCCTCGACGGAGGGCGGCGGTCAGCGTGAAGCGGTGGGAAAGGTGCTGGTCAGAAGCCGGAGCGCGGCGTCAGCTCGCGGCGGAACAACCCGTGGTGGTGACACGCACGTAGTCCACGTGGCGGCGGGTCACGAGCACGGTCATGCAGCCAGATAACCACAGCGGCGGCGGTATTCACCAGCACAACGAGGATGTCTCACGTTGCGGGATGCGTGGTGGACGCACCTTCCCAGGTGTGCTTTGATCCGGTCATGGAGACCTCTGGCACGGCACACACGGTGCTGCTCGACCCGTTCTGGGTGAGCCGCCGCGCCGACCAGTTCGACCAGGTCTGTCGCTGATCGCCGTTCCACGGCTCGCGACCCGTACCCTCTCTCCTTCTCTTTCCGCCTGATCCCGCTTCTGCCACTCAACCGGCCCACGTCCCAGGGCGGTTGTGATGCGCAGTCGGCCTTCCGTGCCGCGAAGGAATCCCCATGGCCCAGCCCACAGCCCTGCCCGTCGTCGACATCTCCCGCTTCCGCGCTCCGGGCGCCGACCGTGACGCCTTCCTCGCCGAACTCCGTTCCGCCGCCCACGAAGTCGGCTTCTTCTACGTCACCGGGCACGGCGTCCCCGCACCACTGCGCGACGAGGTGCTGAGCGCGGCCCGCGCCTTCTTCGCGCTAAGGACGCGGGGATCGACGTCGTGCTGACCGGCGTCCGGATACCGCGCATGAACGTCCGCGGTGACCAGCTGGCCACTGACCACGACCCGGAAGCCGATCTCGGAGTTGACCGGTGCCCCGACCGGGGACTCCCCCCAGTCGAAGTGCAGGACCACACCGGTGAACCAGTGCCACCACCGGTCGGCCAGCGGGACCCGTGGGCCCAGGTTGTACGGCGCCAGGGCGCGGTCGATCTGGTCCTCCGTGCGGACCGGGCGCAGCCCGCGGTAGTTGGACGTCGGGTCGAGGAACCACGCGGCGAGCAGGTCCGGAGCTGGACAAGCAGATCCACGCCGCCTCCGAGATCTCCGACCCCGCCAAGCAGACCGCCCGCGCAAACGCCAGCGAACGTGAGGAACTGGCGCAGTACGCCTTCCTGCCCCTCTTCAGCGGTCCGTCCGTCTACGGCGTCAGGAAGGGGCCGGCCAATGTCGGCGCCACGATCTTCGGCACGCCGCTGCCGGAGACCGTCGGCTGGCAGAAGTGGCTCACGAGCGCGGCGGCCGCCCGGCGCGTCCGGTCACGCTGCGCTCGGGTCGTAGCCGGCCAGGAAGGGGCGCACCAGGGCGAGCAGGGCCTCCGGCCGGTGCAGCGGGATGATGTGGCCGCAGTCGTCGATGACGTGTCCGGTGAGATCGTCGGTGACGGACCGGAGTTGGCGTTCCAGCGCCGAGCCGACGGGGCGGGCGCCCAGCGCCATCGTCGGCACGGTCAGGCGGGCCGTGCAGGCCGCCCGCTCGATCTGTGCCGCGCTCTCGGGCAGGGCCCGGTAGTACGAGAACGCACGGCTCAACGCCTCCCGGCCGGTGTAGGCGCGGACGAAGGCGTCCCGGATGTCGGGGCGTACCCCGTCACCTAGCGTGCCGGCCCGCAGGAACCAGTCGACGTAGGCCGCCTCGTTCCCCGCCAGCACGGTCTCGGCGAGGCCGGGCGCGGCGGCGTGAAAGCCGAACCACCAGGGCGGCCCGTCGGCGAGGAAGTCCTCGGCGCCGGGCAGCCTTCCCAGCAGGGACTCCATGACGACCAGGCGCCCGACGAGGCCGGGGCGGCGCATGGCGAGGAGGAAGGCCGGCGGCGCGCCGGCGTCGACGGCCACCACAGCGGCCGAGGACACCCCGAGCGCGCCGAGGAGCGCCGCGGCGTCGTCGGCCAGGGTGCCCGCGTCGTACCCGGAGGCAGCGGGGCCGCTCGCGCCGAAGCCGCGCAGGTCCGGCGCGATGACGCGGTGGCTGCCCGACAGGCCGGCCATGGTGTCGGTCCACACCTGCCAGGTGTGCGGGAAGCCGTGCAACAGCAGGACGGCCGGGCCGGCTCCGGCGAGGGCGACGTTCAGTTCGACGCCGTTGACGGCAACGCGGCGCAGTTCGGGCATGGCGGGACTCCGAAGCCTGGTGAGGAAGGGTGACGTGGTCACCGTAGGGAACTAGGCTGTCCCGCCCAAGACGGCACTTTCCCTTCAGGTGGTGAGCTCCAGGTGACCACGTCGGGTCCCGACGGACATGACAGGCGGCCAGGTGAGCGTGGCGACCTGCTGGACCCGCGCTGCCCGACACGTCAGCTGCTCGACCGCATCGGCACCAAGTGGACGTCGATGACGGTCAAAGTGCTGGCCGAGGAGTCCCCGCACGAGGTCCGCTTCGCGGAGCTGCGGCGCCGTGTCCCGGGCATCTCGCAGAAGATGCTGTCCGCCACGCTGCAGAGCCTGGCCCGCGACGGCCTGGTGGCGCGCCGCGTGGAGCCCACCGTGCCGCCTGCGGTGCACTACCGTCTCACCGAGCTGGGCCTGTCCCTGGAAGGTCCGCTTTCCGTCCTGCGGCTCTGGGCCGAGACACATATGCCGGAGATCGACCGCAACAACCGGGCTGCCGACCAGTCCTCGACGTGAGCTGCTCCTGACCACCATGGTGCTCTTGGGCCATGCCCCGTTGTGGATGCTGTATGTGCTGTCGTTCGCCCTCGGCTGCGTGTTCACGGTCGAGAACCCCGCGCGACTGTCCTTCGTCACGGAACTGGTCGGCCGGGCGCTGATCCCGAAGGCGGCCGGACTGAACATCCCGTCCCTCAACGCTGCCCGCCTGATCGGTCCGGCGATCGCCGGTGTGCTCATAGTCAGCAGTCGGAGGTCGGCGACGCCATGCGGGGCAGGGTGATGTCGGTCTACACGGTGATCTCCATGGGCGGCAGCCCAATCGGCGGCCCCGCCATCGGCTGGATCTCCCAGCACGCGGGCGTGCGGTGGGGGCTGGCCGTCGGCGCCGTGACGGCCGTCGTGTCCGCTGCCGCGGTGGCGTTGTGGCTGACACTCAGCTCTACCGGGACTCCTGCAGAAGGCCCCGGCGTTCACGCCGGGGATGAATGCATCTCAAGGCTGCTCTGAGGTGCGCGTTGGAGCGGGCGTTGTTGCTGCTCTCTCCTCGTCGGCGGTCTTCCGAGGCGGCCATCAGGGGCGGGGACCACGTGCCGCTCGCTCCACCGCTGTTCCTCCGGGACGCGCAATCGGAGGTTCCGACGTCACGCGGCAGCGCGGGCCGGGGATCACTGCCGGCCCGCGCTCTGTCGGTCGGTCGTCAACCGAGCAGCTTGGTCGCCAGTGTGGCGGCGTTGTACGAGCCCCAGCCGGTGGTGAAGTCCCACCCGGTGGCCGCGGAGTAGGCGCCGTTGCTGCCGCTGGTGATGTCGTGGAAGCCGGTGCCGCTCGCCGCGTAGAGGGCGGGGTTGGCGAAGCCGAGCTTGGCCTTGCCGGCCGCCGCGGCCTGCTGGTTGTAGAGGGCCGCGAACGCCGCCCACTCGGGGGCCGCGGCGCTGGTGCCGCCGACCGAGCTCCAGGAGCCCTGCGAGTAGATCGAGACGCCGGGGCTGGGGTTGGCGTGGGCCGAGACGTCCGGCACCTGGCGGTAGCCGCCGCCGGCGCTCTTCTGCACCGCCGTCTGCCAGCTCGGGATCTTGAAGACGGAGGACTTGCCGCCACCGCCGCCGGACCAGGCCACCTCCTTGCTCCAGGCGTTGGACGAGGTGACGGTCAGCTTGGTGCCGCCGACCCCGGTGACGTACGGGTCGCTGGCCGGGTAGTCGACGGAGGTGCCGCCGTCGCCCGCGTCGTCGGAGCCGCTGTCGCCGGAGGCCGCGTAGAAGCCGAGGCCCTGGGCGGCGCCGCTCTTGAAGACGGCGTCGACCGCGTTGATGCCCGAGGTGGTGCGGGCGCTCTCGGCGGCACCCCAGCTGATCGAGGTGGTCGGGATGCCGCTGTCGACGATGGCCTGGTAGGTGTCGACCTCGCCCGCGTCGGAGTTGGGGCCCTCGAACACGGTGACGTTCGCCTTGGGGGCGATCGCGTGCAGCACCTCGATGTCCAGCTCGACCTCGACCTGGCCGTCGCCGAGCGCGCCGGACCCGCCGTCCACCTTCTGCACGGTCGGGGTGGGTGAACCCAGGCTGTAGTTGTTGTCGTACGTGGTGATGTTGGACTGCTGGAAGCCGTCGAACTCAAGCAGCGCGATCTTCTGGCCGCTTCCGGTGTACGTGCCGGAGACGTTGTAGCCGCCCTTGAGCTGGGCCGGCGTGTACCCGCCGCCCGGGCCGTTGTGGGGGGATACGGTGCGCGGGGTCGCCTGACGGTGCAGCTGGACGCGGTTGTTGAGGCCAGCCACGTCGCTGACGATCGAGGCGATGGCGGTCGGCAGCGTCGGCGCGCTGTCGTTGGCGTAGAAGGAACGCCCCGTCTTCGCGTCCTTCCAGGTCGACAGCTTGGTGCCGAAGGCCTTCTCCAGCTGGGCGGCGGTGCCGCCGGCGTCGACCAGCAGGTTGCCCGAGTGGACGGTGCCGACGGTCAGGCCCTGGGCGTGAAGGTAGTCCTTGAGCTGCTTGATCTCGGCGTCGGTCCGGCCGAAGCGGGCGGCGAACTGGTGCTTCGTCAGGTAGTGGCCGTAGGAACTCGACCGCGGGTCGCTGACCTCGGCGACGAAGGTGTCCAGTGCGGTGCCGCCTCTGGGAGTCAGGCTGATCGCCACCGATATCCGCTTGCCGGCCGCGACGTTTCCGGTGCGGGCCGCGCTGTGCTGCAGGCCCGGCAGGACGTCTCCGGCGATGGCGGCACGGGTCGCGTGCGGCTGCGGGGCGTTCGCGGCATGGGCTGCGGGGACGACCGCGGTGACCAGGGCCGGCGCGGCGACCAGACCGAGCAGTTTCAGACGTGACTTCACTGAAGTCCTCCGGGGAGTGGGGGAGTTGTTCCGGAAGCAGAACGGCTTCACCGTAGAAACACGGAGCCCACCCCCATAAGCGGGGGAACCCTTGCGTTACGAGTTAACAGCCGATGTCACGTCAACGGCGGGTGTCGAGAGCACGGCGGGCCTGGGTATCGCTGGACCGGCTCACCATCACGGCCTGCTCCGGAGACTTCACTTGGCCGTCCTCGGAGTCGACGGACGCCCCGGAGGCGATGACGGCGACCGCCATCGCGTGGGCGAGCGCGGTGCGTGAGCGGACCCCGACCTTGCGGTAGACCCGCGACAGGGTCCCTTCCACCGTCTTGACGCTGATGAACAGCTTCGCGGCGACTTCCCGGTTGGTGGCCCCGCCCCCGACCAGCTCGGCGATCCTGGCCTCTGCGGGAGTGAGTTCGGGTCCGTTCTCGCCCGCCTCGCCGCTCCTGTCTCCGTCCAGCCGCGACAGCTCGTCCCGCGCCCGCGCCGCGAGCGGAGCGGCGCCGATCCGCGAGGCGGTCTCCAGCGCCTCACCGAGAGCCGCGCGGGCCGCGCTCCTGCGGCGCGAGCGGCGCTCGACGGCGCCGAGCGCGATCAGGGTGCGCACCAGCTCGATGGGCAAGGGAAGGTGACGCAGACGGTCCACGGCGGCACGCAGCCGCGCCGCCCCCTGCTTCGCCCGGCCGATCCCCGCCTCACGCAGCCCTTCCGCCCGCTCCAGAGCCGCCAGCACGCTGCCGGGCGTGTCGTCGCCCACGCGAGCGTAGGCCTCACGGACGACAGCCTCCGCCTCGTCCGCCTCGCCCAGGAGGACCAGGGCTTCGGCCAGGTCGCCGTACCAGTGCAGCAAGGGTGGGTCGGAGGCACACATGGCGGTCCCGAGTTCTCTTACGCGCTGTAGTGCCTCTACTGCGGACGCGGCTCCCCGGGGGTCTCCGCCGAGCAGTTCGGCCTGCCCGAGCACGGCCAGCGCACGCAGCAGGAACAGCCGGTCGCCGTCGGCTTCCGAGGCGCGTACCGCCTGCTCGGCCAGCTGCCGGGCTTCCTCGGCGGTGCCGCCCGCGACAGCCGCCAGCGCGGCCGCGTACAACGCGGGAGCCGCCTGAGCCATGGCGCGTGAGCAGCGCGCCGCGGTGTGCAGTGCCTCGCGGCAGTGTCCGGCCCGCACCTGGATCCGGGTCAGTGACACCAGCGTCGCCATGACCTCCTCTACGCCGGCGAACTCCCCAATCGCAGCCAGGAGTTCGGCAACCTGCTCCTGGGCCTCGATCACCCTGTCGGAGTCCAGGGCGAGGATCGCCCGCATCCGGAGCAGCCGCCAGCTCTGCGGACCGCCGTCGGTGCCTCCGGCCAGGGCGAGTGCCTCCTCCAGTGCGACGTCCGCCTGGGCCGGATCGCCGGCCAGGGACCGCACCCGGGCGAGAGTGGCCAGCGCCCCTATCCGGGTCTCTGTGTCGCCCGCCACGGCCGCCTGCCGGGCAGCGAGCCGGGCATGCCGGGCTGCCTCCTCCAACTCCCCGCACAGCAGGCCGCGTACGGCCGCCCAGTGGTGCAGCGGGGCCTCGGCCTCCGGATCGCCCACCGCATCCCGGAGTCCTTCCTTGATCAGCGCCTGGGCACCTTCCAGCGCCTGCCCGGCGTTGCGCAGCAGGACCAGCCGGGCCCGCACCCGACGGCGTGCCGAGCCCGATAGCGCGAGGACCGTCTCGGCGGCCTCGGCCGCCTCCTGAAGCTGCCCGGCGTCGCACGCGTACTCCGCCGCGGCCAGCAGCCGGTCGGCCCGGTCCGCGGGACGGTCGCCGGGGGTGCGGCGGGCGGCGAGCCCGGCCAGTTCGCAAGCGGTGCCGAGCGCGCCGTCGCGGCGCGCGGACTCCGCCGCGGACATCAGTGTGCGGGCGGTGTCCTCGTCCTCGTGCGGGCGGGCGTAAGCGAGGTGGCGGGCCTGTTCGACGGGCTCGGTGATGGCGCAGGCCAGCAGCGCGTGCGCCAGCCGGCGGTCGTTCTCCGGTGCGTCGGCATACACGGCGACCCGGATCAGCGGATGCCGGAAACGTACGGTTCCGTCGGCGTCGGTCGTCGCCACGCCGAGTCGTTCGGCCTCCGCCAGGTCCCCGGCGGGGTCGGGGAGCCCGGCGGCGCGCAGCAGGGTGAGGTCTGGGCGGGCGGCGGCGCTCGTGACCAGGAGAGTGCGCCGCGCCGTCGCCGGCAGCGTGCGCGTCCGGTCCAGCAGTAGGGTGCGCAGCCTTCGGGGCACGGGCAGCGTCGGGGTGAAGGCCATGGGCGCCGGGCCGCGCAGGGCTATCGCTCGCCCCAACTCCAGTGCGTACAGCGGGTTTCCAGCGGCGGTGTCCTGGATCGCCCGCAGCGCCCCCGGTGGCAGGTCGGCACCGGTGCCGGCGCGCACGAGACGGGCCACCTCGTTGTCCGTCAGCGGCGGCACCGGGAGTTCGGTCGTGCCCGGCGGGCAGCAACGCAGTCGCTCGGGCTGTTCACCGTCCGCCACCCGCTCGGCGGCCACCACCTGTATGTCCAGGTCCCCGAGGCGGTGCACGGCGAAGGCCAGCACCTCGGCCGTGGACTCGTCGAGCCACTGCAGGCCGTCGAGCACCAGCACGACGGGGCCGGTGGCGGCCAGAGCGCGCAGCACGTCGAGGACGGCGAGGCGCACCGCGAGTCGGCTGTGGCCGTCTGCCGGTTCCGTGCCGCGCATCAGGGCCGCCTTCAGTGCCGTCCGGGGCTCGGGCGCGAGGCTCTCCAGGCAGCTCTCCGGCACCCGCGCGAACAGGTCGACGAGCCCGACGAACGGGAGCCGGGCGTCCTCCTCCGCGGGCGAGCAGTGCAGCACAGTGCCGACCGACGGGGCCTGCGCCGCCAGGGACGCCATAAGGGCTGCCACGAGCATGGACTTGCCGATCCCCATGGGACCGTGGAAGAGCACTCCGGGACGGGCAGCCAGTTCGGTCCGGGCGGCGTGGAGCAGCTCGCGGCGCCCGGTCAGTGACCGTGCTCCCACTGCAGCCGCCCATCCTCTGCCCTGGGGGTGGCGCCCGTGGCCTTAGCGCGTGATCCGTCCAGTGACGGGTTACACCCGGCACCGAGTGCGGAGCCATCGGTACGGCGAGTGCGGCAGGTTGCAGGACGGAGGACCATGTGTTCATGACAACCCGCACGGATTCGCGTTGTCAATGACGGCTCTCCCGCGGCCTGTTCGCCACGGCCCTCGGCAGTCGGTGTCATGTGACACCCGGCCCGCTCCTGCCGTGAAGGAACCCTCATGGGCGTCCGGCGCTCGTCACTGCTCCACCCTTCCGTCGATGCACTCGCGCAACAGGTCGACGTGTCCGCCGCGACGGGCATGGTCCGCGATCCTGTGCACCACCAGCTCCCGGATCGCGCTCTGGTCCTCGCCGCACACTCGCTCAGGTCCGGGTGCTCGGCCGGCGCGGCCTCGGTCGCGGCCTGCCCAGCGCCGGCTCCATGGAAGTCCGCGCCCTTCGCGCTGTACAGCTTCGGCAGTGGCTCATCGTCGCTGAGCCAATTGCGCGAGGCCCGTTCCACCTCGGCGAGGTACCCGAGCAGGCCGAGCACCGACGTCGTCGAGGGCAGAACTGGCGAGGCCCTCTACGCTGTAGCCGGAACGCGAGCGCAGCCCTGTCCTTGCCGAAAACCTCATCCGCCCTGCTCAGGCCGCATGTTGGTACTGGTGGAGGAGCCCGCCGAGGCGGTCGGTTCGACGTATGGCGAGGCGCTCCGAGGAGGGAGGAGCCGGTGACGGATCCGATCTGGCGGAAGGCGTTGACGGCTCCGGAGGCCATGCCGGCGCGTTCGTGGGAGACGCTGACCAGGGCGGCGGCGGTGCTCGGCGCGGCCACCATCCCGCTTGCAGCCCCGAAGAGCGCGAACAGCCACCACACCCGGGCGTAGGGGGTGGTCGGATCCAGCGTGGTGAGTCCGGCCGTGGCGGCGGTTCCCATGACGAAGCCCAGGGTCAGCGGGAGCTTGAAGCCGGTGCGGCGGATCACGCGTCCGGTCGCATAGCTGACGATGACGTAGACGCCGAAGAAGGCCAGCAGCCTCCATCCCACGTCCAAGGCGGACAGGTGCTGGACGCGCTCGTAGAAGGGCACCGACAGGATGGCCAGTCCGGTGAAGCCGAACAGGGAGACGGCCGTGACGAACATGACCGCGCTGAAGGACACCGACCGGAACAGGGTGATGTCCAGCATGGGTGTGCGGCCGGCGCGCTCGACGAGGACGAAACCGGCCAGGGCCGCGGCCGCGATGATCCAGGCAGTGAGGATGCGGGGGCTGGTGTAGCCGTCGTGTCCGCCTTCGATGAGGGCGTAGACGAGGGCGGCGATGCCCAGGACGGCCAGGACCTGGCCGGGGATGTCGAGCTTGCCCTCGGGTCCGCATGATTCGGCGACGAAGATGGCGGCGGCCATGGTGACCACGGCGAGGACGGCGGTCGACAGGAAGACCATGTTCCAGTGGAAATGGTCCAGCAGTGTGCCCGCGATCAGTGGGCCGGCGGCGAGTCCGATGCCGGAGGCGGCCGCCCACATGGTGACAACTTCGGTGCGCCGGTGGGGGTCGGGGAACGTGGCGCCCAGGATGGCCAGGCTGTCGGGCAGGATGAGCGCGCCACCGAGGCCGGAGACGAGCTGGCCGACGGTGACGCCTCCCGCCGAACCCGCCGTGTAGACGATGAGTGACCCGATGATCATGACCGCGGCGCCAGTGACGAAGGTGCGCTTGCGGCCGTAGAGGTTGGCGATGGTGCCCGCGGACATCACCAGACTGGCCACGAGCAGGGTGTACGCGGAGGGGATCCAGACGAGGCCGGTCGGGGAGACGTGCAGGTCGTCCTGGATGGCGGAGAGCGCCGACACCGATGCGGTGATCAGCAGGAAGGTCGTCATGGCGCCCAGGCACATCGCGATGAGCGTGACGGTGGCAGCGAGCCGGGAGGGCTGGTTCGGGGAGGGCCGGAGACCGGTTTGCCTGCCGGTCGGCGGAGCCGGCCGGGGGCGGGGGAAGGAGTCGAAGTCACGGTGTCCTCGTCTCAGCCGAGCTGCGGGTAAAGAGCCGCGACGCCACCGGAGAGGTCGGCCTGGACCTGGCGGCCGCGGTCGTCGACGACGATCTCGGCAGCCCCGGAGGCAATGCCGTCGACGGCCGCGCGGGCGACGTCCGCCGGGTCGGTCTTGGGCCCGTCGACATGGCGGGCCATGTCGGTGTCCATGTAGCCGACGTGGAGTCCGGAGACGGTGATGCCCCGGGGCGCGAGCTGCGGACGCAGCGCGTTGGTCAGGCTCCACTCCGCGGACTTCGCCGCTGGGGCCGTGGCCGGTCGGGCGGTACCTCCCCCAGCCGCAGAAGGCTTAGCGATCGGATGACGGCGGGTGGTCTCGGCGCGGACTGCCAGGGCAACCGCAAGGTCTACTGGGCTTGCACCGGGCCGGACTGGTCCCAGCTGGGGGCCAGCACCTTCCGGTGGACGTCCTCGCCGTGGACCCTCTCCGTCTCCGGCCTGCTCGTCCGCGGGGAGAGCGTGCGCTGGGGCAGGCCGGAGTGCAGCATCAGTATGACCGGACCCACAGCTCCCGCCTCGCGCCGTCCTGGCGAGCCTGGGGCGGTCAGCCGAACGAACCTGACCTGGCGGGAGTCATCGATATTGCGGGGCGAGCGGGGTTGCTCGCCTGAGGCGGCCGGGCAGATCGTGGAAGAATTGCTCGAGGCTACCGGTGTCGGTGGCATCGAACGTCGTGGTGCCGACAGGCTCGATCCCACGCGCAGCTCGCTCCAGCTTTTCGGGGTCGCGGCCGACCAGAATCACCTGGCCCCCGTCAGCGCGCACCTGGCGGGCGGTTTCGAGTCCGATGCCCGCGCTGCCGCCGATCACTACCACAGTCTGGTCGGCGAGGTTGGGCCGGCGGTGGGTGCCAGGAACACCGGGTGTGGCAGTCACGTCGAAACGCCTTCGAGCGCGGTCATATCTCCGTCTGGTCCTGTCTACTGCCCCTCATCCCTACCTCCAGGTTTCGGTCTCATGGCCCGTCGTTGCGCTTCGCGCCGCTGATCGCCTGTCGGTCGGTGCTGGCCGCGCCGGTAGAGCTGCTTCACTCTTGCTGCGTCGGCGATGTCCACGTCGAACTGCGCCGTTCTTGCGGCCACGAGGTTGCCGGTTCCGACGTGGAGTGGGGATGGGGTTCTGTGATCGGAAGGACCGAGTGCCGGCGCCGGGGCCGAACCGTTCACTTTCCTGGGTTCGCCTGTGAGCTGCGCAGCGAGCGGAACGCCGCACGGAGTTCGTCGGTGAAGAGCTCTGGGACCTCCCAGGCCGCGAAGTGGCCGCCGCTGTCGACCCGGTTGTAGTAGAACAGCTTGTGGTAGGCGCGCGCCGCCCAACTCCGCGGCGCTTGGTAGATCTCGCCGGGAAACACCGTGATGGCGGCGGGGAGAGAAACCGACACGGCGTTGAAGTTGTTGGCGTTGTTCTCCCAGTACAGGCGCGAGGAGGAGACCGCGGTGTTCGTGACCCAGTAGAGCGTGATGTCGTCGAGCATCTCGTCCTTGGTCAGCACGCGCTCGGGATGGCCGCCGCTGTAGGTCCAGGCGGCGAACTTGTCGTACATCCAGGCGGCCAGTCCCACCGGGGAATCCGTCAGTCCGTATCCCTCGGTCTGGGGACGGGTGACCATCATGGCCGAGTAGCCGGACCCGGTCTTGTAGAAGGTGGCCAGTTTCTCGTACGCGGCCTTCTCTTCCGGGCTCAGGCCGGCCGGTACCGGGTCGCCGCAGGCGAGTTTCTCGGCGATGTCCGGTGGGACGGTGGCCGGGAAGTTCACGTGGATGCCAAGCAGTCCCGGGGGCCGCTGTACGGCCATCTTGTCCGAGATCACGGCGCCCCAGTCGCCGCCCTGGGACACGTAGTGCTGGTATCCCAACCGCTCCATCAGCACGGCCCAAGCGCGCGCGATGCGGTCGGGGTTCCACCCGGTGGTGGTCGGCCGTTCTGAGAAGCCGTAGCCGGGCATCGACGGTATGACGAGGTGAAAGGCGTCCTCGGCGCGTCCCCCGTGGGCCGTCGGGTTGCTGAGCGGCCCGATGACCTTCAGGAATTCCAGGATGGAGCCGGGCCAGCCGTGGGTCAGGATGATGGGGAGGGCGTTCGGATGGCGGGAGCGGACGTGGATGAAATGTATGTCAAGTCCGTCTATCTCCGTCATGTACTGCGGCAGCGAGTTGACCTTCTCCTCGACGTTCCGCCAGTTGTAGGTCGTCACCCAGTAGTGGGCGAGTTCCTTCATCGTGGCCAACTGGACGCCCTGGGACTGATCGCGAACCGTTTCCCGATCGGGCCACCGTGCCGCGACGATTCGTCGACGCAATTCGGTGAGATCCCGCTCCGGAATGTTCACGCGGAAGGGACGGATGCTCTGCCGCTCACTCGCGGTGGCCGGCTTTCCGATGTGTTCCTTCCCGGTGTACGGCCGCCCTTGCAAACCTAGAGACCCTGTCGCTGCCGCGGTGACGCCGGCGACCGATGTGGAGATGAACGATCGGCGGGAGTATGTACGGAGGAATTCGGGCATGACGGGTCTCCTTGGTGCATTCCATCGCTTCCGGAGGCGCCGATTAAGCGAAAGGGTAGTTTCTTCGCCGACCGGTCTGCTCGTTGGTCTGAAGGAGGTTCGATGCCTGCGGGACCCAGCTCCGGGAGAGAGAAGATTGTTACTTAAAGTAACGTTATCTACCTCAGGGTAAAGGTGCAACTCGGGAAATGGCCCAGCTCTGCACCATGGTCGGTGCCCTCGTCCTCGCCCGCGCCACCCGGGGCAACCCCTCAGGACTGTCTCCGGCGAGACGATCAGATGCAGCTGCCGCAGCTTCGGCTTGGGGAGCCGGTGGAGGAGCGCGGCCAGGAAAGCGCGGTCCGCTGGGGTGACGCGCGGCCTGTCGATCTGCCGCTGCAGGACGGCCAACTGGTGGCGCAGTGTCAAGATCTCGATGTCCTTGTCGACAGCGCTCGTCGGCAACAGTCGGATCAAGGCGAACACGCTCGACACGGCCAGGTAGGGCAGTCGCATCAGCATGAGCGACCAGCCTGACACGCTCATCCTGCGATCACGGACCATTCGCGACAATCTGCAGGTCACAGGCCATGGATAGGGTTTTCGGCACCCGCAGGCTGCCATGGCCGCCGCTGCGACCACCCAGACCGGCCACCTGCAAGCGAGGTCGGTAGGGGCCCCGGGCCCTGCTGGATCGGCGCTGGATCATTCTGGTCGCCACCGTGGTGCGCATGGTTGTCGCCCGCTGCGGACTGTCAGAGGTGACCTGCCACGAAGTCGGCCACCAGCGTGCCGAGTTGCTGGCCCGCGCGGTTGTCGAGAGAGGTGTGCTGGCCGGACCAGATCCGGCTGAGCCACGCTTCGGTGGCGGCGTCCTGGAAGCCGGCGAAGGTTCGGGTGATGCCTTTCGACGTCACCGCGAGATGCTGCCGCGCACCGTAGAACCCGGCAAGCGCCGTTGCCGCCGCCTGGCTGAGGGCACCGTGAGCGCCGGGATAGGACGGGTCAGGGGCGGTCGTCAGCAGGGGGGTCCAGTTGGGATCGCCGACGATGCGCGCGTTGTAGCGCGTACCGCCCAGCCGGATGGCGGTCACGGGCCGCCATACGCGGTAGGCGTATTTGGCGTCGTACATCGCGATCGCGGTGTCGGCGAGGGACAGGTCGAGCCGGGCGAAGACCTTGACCGCCTTCTCCAGGCTCGCGTTCTGGGAGGTGACAAGGTTCTGCGCGATCTGGTTCCAGACGTTCCAGACAGGCGCCGCCGCCCAGAACTTCGCGGCCGCGGTCTGATCGGGCGTTCGAGTGGTACTGGTCTTGCTCCCCAGGCTCTTGACCTCGTTCAAGGCCGTGGCGTATGCGGCGCTGCTCACGGCCGCCGGCGCTGCCGGGCGGAACTGGCGTCCGCTCGCCAGCACGAACGGCTTGACCGACCCCCAGTTGGTGAACACCGGTCTCGGGAAGTCGGGAGGGGTGGGCCGGTAGTCACCGGCCTTGTCGCCGGGGCGGAACAGCGGTGGCTTCGCTGAGGACCCGTCGTGGGACCGCAGGCTGATCAGCCGGCGGGCGACCTCGGCTCCCACCCCCACACCCGCCTGCTTGCCAGGACCGCCCGGAATCGCGGACAACTGGCTGCGCAGCCGCTGGTCCACGGCTGCGCGCTTGGCCGGATACAGGGCGACCAGCACATCATGGGCTGCCTGGTCCGCTGCGGCATCCGCACGAGCGCCGCGCGGCGCCGACACCGAGAACATATAGGCGGGGCCGGCCCGGGTGATCGACACCACCGCGTCGTACTCGGCAGCCTGGAGGAGGGCGAAGCTGCGCGTGGGGTGGACGGTGGCCGGCTGCGCCTTCGGATCGCTGAGGATGGTGATGAGCTCGCGGTTCCATTCCACGACCGACGTCCCGGACCCCGTGGCCGCGGTGGGCAGGGCCGGCGAGTGAGCGGCGCTGGACCCGAAGGCGGGGGTGGTGAGTCCGGCTGCCAACGCGGTTCCGGTCAGTATGAGGAGTATCTTCTGTTTTCCACCCATGTGCTGTCGCTCCTTGTCGCTGGTGGCGGGCTGTAGCGACCGTGGTCGAACACGTCGCCCATTTGGGACACGGCGGACCACCCGGTCAGCGGACACCACGGATCGCGGGGGAGTCCGCAGCGCGTGTCACAAAGAAGCACTCCGGACATCCGCTCCGGAGTGGGACGGGGATTGCGAAGCACCGGTTCCGTCTGATGCCTGTGCTGGGCCGGTCGTTGAAGAATCACGACGGGACTCACCGGGGCACCGGCTCATGAGGCGGCGCGCGTCACCCACACCAACGTTTCGGAGGGCTGACCGGGCGCGCATGGTCCTGCAACCCGATCACCTCTTCACGTCATCAAGGTCACTTGCCAGATACAGCCTGCAGGGACCCGATCCGCCCCGCAACTCGGTCGTAGGACCAGGTCGCTGCAGAGGTGGCACCGCGACTCACCCGATGCCGTGACCGGGAAGACCGTCAGGTTGATCAAGCTGCTGCACGCGGCACCCGATCCCACACGTGCCCCGCCACGCGCACACCGCGGTCTCCGGGAGACCGCACGCGGCGCGCTGTACCGGTTCGGGGGGCGAACTGGCCGCACGAGTCAGGACCCGGATCACGTCGTGGTCCGGGTGCCGGGGAACAGGCAACCGCATCAGGCACCGGGGACGGACTTCGGGGAGACGGGCCGGGCTCCGCCGCGGCCCGAGCGGCCAGTCGGCCGGTCAACTCCCATACGACGGTGGAAGCATACGTGTCGTCGGCGAAGTGGACCTGGCGTCGGCCCTCGCGCCGGGAGCCGACGAGGCCCGCCGGCTTCAGCTTCGGCAGGTGCCGGCTGACCGCGGGCATCACCGCGTTCACCTCGTCGGCCAGGCGGTTCACTGATCAGTGCCGCTCGCGGCGCGCTGTGGCCTTTTCTGCCCGGGATTACTGCAGGACGCCGACCGCCCGCGCGACGATCAGGGCCAGGGTCAGCAGCGAGATCGTGGACTGTGTGGCCATCAGCAGTTTCGCCCAACGGGACAGCGGCATGGTGTCGGTGGGGCTGAAGGCCGTGGCGTTGGTCAGGGCGACATAAAGGTAGTCCATGTACTGCGGCTCCCAGTCGTCGGGTCCGAGGCCCTCCTGTTGCATCTGGGGGAAGAGGAAGTCCGGGTGCTGATGCGCGCCCAGGGCACGGGCTGCCGGGCCGCCTCGGTCCCACTCCCAGTACCAGAGGCTGAAGGCGATGATGTTGGTCAGCCAGATGCCGCCGCCAGTCGTCAGCAGGGCCGCGGCGTTGGAGCCCTCTGTTGTCCTTGCCGAAAACCTCATCCGCCCTGCCCGGCCCGCATGTTGGTACTGGTGGAGGAGCCCGCCGAGGCGGTCGGTTCGACGTATGGCGAGGCGTGCGATTTGCGCCGGGTCGTCGATTGGCTGGGGAAGGCACGGAGGGGGCGGCCGTTGCGCCTCCCCTCGGCCGCAGCGGTACGCCCGCTTCGGCGAGCACACGATGGACGAAGCCGTATGACCGGCCATGGGCCTGCGCTATGGCACGGATCGAGCGCCCCTCCTCGTACTCCTTGGCCAGGACCTCGGCGAGCTCCTCACGCGCGTCACCAGTGATCCACTTCTTCTTGTGCACGCACATCTCCTCTTGCGACTCTCGACATCAGGACTGATGACCGATTGCCCACGTCGCCGCGCCGCATGTCGGCGTTCGCGGCGCAGCTGGAGGGGGCGCGCGGCGGGCCGGACCGTGCAACCGGCCTTGCGGCCGGGACCCTGACCCGGCGCGGGACGCCCGCAATGGGCGTGGTCAGGAATTGACGATGCGGCGCACGTTGTCGACCGAGCCGCAGCCGGCCTTCAGCTGACGCTCGCGCTCCTCCCAAAACGCCGCTCCCAGTTCCTCACGCCGCTCCATCGCCACGTTCTCGCGCGCGCCGTTGAGGATGGTGCGCTCTTCCTCGTCGGCGTGGTGGGTGACGGCCTGCACCAGTTCCTCCAGCTTGGAGTCCCACTGCTCGGAGCCGACCTCCTCCACCTCCAGCAGGTCTAGGAGGGCCTTGTTGCCCTCGTCATGCTCGTGCTCGCCGTGCTCGACCTCGTCGTCGTCGATGTTCTTGTACCTCTTCAGGGCGGGATAGACCTTGGCCTCCTCGGCCAGCGCGTGGGCGATCAGCAGGTCCGCGAACTCCGACAGCGCGGCGGACCGGTCGGCTTCGACGCTGCGCATCAGGCGGAAGAGGTCCTCCATGCGCCGGTGGTCCTGAAGGATGAGCTCGACGACGTCCTGTGTCTCGGCCATGGCAGCGCACCACTTTCGTTGCGTACGGTTGGGGTCACTACCGCCTACCCTCACCGTCTGCGTTGATGGCTCATCAGCGCCGCGGCCCGTGGCGCCCCCATAGGTGCCCCGTCCGGCCGCGCCGCACCCGGCGCGGCGACCAGACAGCGGCCTGCCGGGCATACCTGTAGCAGGAGTACTCACTGCCGTCGACGGCAACGGGAAGTTCTCGCCCGAGGTCTCCGAGCAGGCCCGCGCCACAAGGACGGCTTCTTCCACCGCCGCCACCTGCTCGCCGAAGCCCGCCGTCACCTCGCTCTCGGCCTGCGCGGCCTCCGCCGCGCCCCGAGCCTGGACGAGCATCGTGGAAACGCCATCGCCACCCCTGCCTGGACATCACCGAAGACGCTGCGCGGCCGCATGCCGGCCCACCGCTACTCCACCGCCTGCTCGTCAGTGAGATCCGGGTCCCGAGATTCCTGCTCCAATTCACTTGCTAAGCGTTCAGCCAGTTTCTACGGTGGGCGCATGAGCGACTCAACAGACACGACCCGGCCGCCCCGCATCCCACCGCTGCCGGACGACGGCCGCGATCAGCGGGTGCGAAAGCTCCTGGGGGACGCACCATGCGACCGGGGAGGCAGGGTGCCGAACATTTTCACCACCCTGGCCCGCCATCCCGACCTCTATGCCCGGTTCATGCCGTTCGGTGGTTACCTGCTCCGCGGCGGGCTGCTGCCGGGCAAGGCGAGGGAGCTGCTCATCCTCCGCACCGCGCGCAACACCGGGGCCGGGTACGAATGGAGCCGCCACCTGCCGTTGGCCCGAGCCGCGGGAGTGACGGCTGAAGAGATCCGGCGGATCATCGAGGGCCCCGAGGCCGCCGGCTGGACAGACCTGGAACGGCATCTGCTCCGGGCAACCGACGAACTGCACCATGACGCATGCATCACGGCTCCCACCTGGGACGCCCTGGCGGCCCACTACGAAGCGGCCGAGCTGATCGAGATCACCCTGCTCGTCGGCCAGTACCACATGGTGGCCTTCTTCCTGAACTCCGCCGGAGTGCAGCTCGACCCGGGCTTCGACGAAACCGACGCTCCCGAGGGGGTGCGCGCCGATGGCTGAGCAGCATCCGGCGAGCGCCCGGCGACTGGCGGGGCGCAAACTGCTGGTGATCGGCGCGGGCACCCGTCCGGACGCCGATCCGCAGGCACCGGTCGGCAACGGGCGGGCGATAGCCGTCCTGGCCGCCCGTGAGGGTGCGGGTGTGGCGTGCGCTGACATCATGCCCGAGGCGGCAGTGGAAACGGCCCGGCTCGTCACAGCGGAGGGGGCGTCCGGGGTTCCGCTCACCGCCGACGCCACCGACGCCGAGCAGATGGCCGCGCTGGCCACCGAGGCCGTCGGCGCGCTCGGCGGCTTGGATGCCCTTGTGGTGAACGTGGGCATCGGACTCGGTGCCGGCTTGGCAGGTTCCACCCCTGAGGACTGGGCTCGTGTCCTCGCCCTCAATCTCCAGGCACCCTTCCTGGCCGCGAAGTACGGCCTGCCCGCCATGACCGACGGTGGCGCCGTCGTCTTCATCGGATCGGTCGCCGGGCTGCGTGCGGCCACGGGCTCCCCGGCGTACGACAGTTCCAAGGCCGGCCTGGTGGGGCTGACCCGCCATGTCGCCAAGGAAGGCGGCGTGCGGCGCATCCGGGCCAACCTGGTGGTGCCCGGTCTGATCGACACCCCCATGGGACGACAGGCCTCCGCGGCACGCGCCTCCAGGACGGCGTCCTTCGCGCGGATCCCCCTCGGCCGGCAGGGCACCGCATGGGAGGTGGCGGAGGCGGTCACCTTCCTGCTCTCCGACCGCGCTTCCTACATCACCGGCCAGCAGCTGGTGGTGGACGGGGGACTCAGTGCCGTCTGACCGCCACCACCGGGATCAGCCGGTGCTCCCGGCCGGGGCGAGCGCCGCGAGGACCATCCGGCGGGCCGCCCGGCCGATGTCCTCGAAGGTGGCACGCGAGGAATCCAGCTGGTACTGCAGCAGCACGCCGCGCGCCATGCTCTCCAGCAGGAACGCCTGCGCACTGGCATCCACGTCCGGGCGGATGCTTCCGTCGGCGATCCCTCGCCGGATGTCGTCCTCGACACCGGTACGGACCAGGTCGAGCTGACCCGCCAGCAGGCCCGTGCCGGGTTCACCCGGAGTGCCGACCGCCTCCACCAGGAGCACCAGCAGGGCGCGCGCCCGAACCCCGGGTCCCGGCTCCGCGAGACGGGCGAAGTACTGTTCCACCTTCGCCAGTACGGCCTCCAGACCATTCATCCGGGGGTACTCCGCCAGCGCCCGCAGCCGGTCGACAAACGCCTCGCGAATGTCATGCAGGACTGCCTCGACAAGCCCCGCCTTGGAGCTGAAGTGGTAGTTGACCAGGCCCCGGCTGGCCCCGGCCCGATCACCGACCCTCTTCACCGTGAGGCCCCGGTAACCCTCCTCGGCGAGGATGGCCAGGGCCGCGTCGAGCAGTCTGCGCCGGGTGGCCTCCCGCTGGTCGTCGCGCATTGTCGGCGGGCGAGGAGGCGTATCAGTGGAATCGGTCATCGCCCCGGCAGTATCCCATCCGCCCCGCACCGGCCGCCGCCCGCGAGGCCGAGGACCAGCGCGTTCTGCGCGGCGCCCCGCCTACGGCCGAAACCGGCGAGCGCTGCCCGGGACACTGTTACGAGCACGGGATGATCCTGGCGACCGGCGACCGTGGTGATGCGGTGCCGTACTCCTGGAGTGAGGTACTGCCCTTCGAGTTCACGGAGTCCGGGCCCGACTCGCGCGACCGACTCCGGCTGGTCCTGCGCGACCGCGAGGGACGCCAACTGCTGCGCCTGACTGCGCAAGACGTGGAGCAGGTCGCTCGGTTGCTCTTCGAGGAAGAGCTGCTGCGTACCCGGGCGGCCCTCGAACGCGGCGAGACGCTCGTCCACGGCCGGTTCACCCTCGACACCGCCGGGCTGGCTGTCGACGGTGAGGTGCACCCATGGAGCACCGTCCGCGAGGTGTCTGCGGAGGATCGTTCTTTCGTCATCGTTGCCCTGCACGGCACGCGGAGGCGTATCCGGGTGCCGTGCAGTGAGGTACCACACCTGCGAGCCGTGCTCACGCTCGCCCGGGAACGCCGCGCCCACGCCGGCGACCGGGAGCGGCGTGCCTGAGCACCCCCACTGGAAGAGGACCACGACTCGTCCCACGACAGGGCGGCCCGCCGACGGCCAAAGCGGTCGCACCCCGGTCGACCGATGGCACACGCCTGACGAGCGACCCCGGGAACCCTGGCATCGGCCTCCGCCGGCCGGGCATGCGCATCGGCCTACCCCGGCCGGGCACGCGTCCTTCCGGCTTGTGCGGTCAGGCACGCAGGATGGCCACAGTCCACGTGTCGATCCGATGGCCGGCAACCGGCACGATGTCTGTGGCTGCGCGACGGCAAACGGGGTAAAGGGACGCCACCGGTCAGGAACCGGGGACGAGGAGTGTGCCATGACCGATGACGCGTACCTGTTTCTCGTGGACGAAGCGACCGAGGCGCCCGGTGTGCCGCCGTCCGCAGTGGGATCACTCGCCTGCATGGAGACCCCCGCTGTGCGTGCCTGGCTCGACGCGCACCATGCGTCGGAGACGTCCCCCCGGCTGCGGCTCGTGGCACCTGAGGACACCGGGGCCATCCCGGCAAAGGCGGAGCGGCTGCCGGTTCCGCTGGCCGACGAGGAACTGAGCCGCCTGCGCCACCGCACGCTTCCTGAAGCCCTGGCTGCGATCGAGGCCGAACTCCTGGCATACCGTGACTGCGCCCACGACCGCGACGGTCTGCTCGCTCGGGCGTTGGCCGCAGGCCTCCCGCCCGACCGTGTCGCGGAACTGACCGGCGAGGACATGGCTGCGGTCAGGGCAGCGGCCAGGCGCTGAGACGAAGGTCTGGTGGATGGGTTCCGGTCCTCTCACACGGACCCCGAGTTCCAGCAGATGGCGGACCAGCGCAAAGGCCACATGGACGAGACCATCCGCCGCGCCCGCGATGGCGATGAGGATGCCCTGCGGGAACTGCGCCGGGAGAGCCAGAGGTTCCCGGCCAACTAGGCGTATGGCGTCGGTCTGCTGTCCGCCGTGTACGGCCGGGCGGCCAGCGGGACGGGCGACTACGAGGAGGCACGGCGGATCGCGCACGAGCTGGCCGCGAAGCCCTCGGCGGGCCACCACAAAATGGGCCGCTGGCCGCACACCGCGCACGTGATGGCCGATCCGTACAGAGGTCGGGGCTGTGACTGTAGAAGGTGTCGACGTAATCGGTGCCGAGATCGAGCAGGCTGTGGTCGAGCGAGGTCAGGAGCGACTTGCGGGAGCCGCCCTTGAGGTAGGGACTCGGACCGAGCGGGTTGCCGGCCTTGGTCGACAGGACGCGCTCGTCCCGGCAGGGCGCCAGGTCATTTTGGAGCACCGTGCCGAAGAACTTCTCGGCGGCGCGCGGCGGCGGACCATGGCGGTTGGCGTTGTGAAGTGGGTGATGCCGAGGTCGAAGGCGTGCAGCACTATCTCGCGCTGGGTCGCGTAGGGGCGGTCCGTCCCGAACTTCGGCCAGCGGCCGAACGAGAAGGCGGGGATTTCGAGGCCGGAGTCGCCGGCCCTGCGAGAGCTGCCGGGCTTTTCGTAGCGGTCGTCGGCCGCTCGATGGGAGGAGGCGCCAAATGCCGTGCGGGCAAGGCCCGTCCAGGTGAGGGATCCGGGGGCAGAACAAATCCAATCGGGCCGGAAGAGGCCGACGTCGGTCGGCTCCGCACTGGCCGTGCAGCGGCGAATCGATCGCATTGACATTCCCATCGATCACTCGGAGACTCGATCGCATGCCCGAGGTCCTGATGCTCACCAGCGAGCGATGCGTCGACCTCGTACGGGTGTCCAGCGCCCAGTGTTGATCCTCTGGCCCCCTTCGCCAGTCCACTGTCGCGTGCTGCCGCGTCCGCTTCGACCCACAAGGACGTGAGTCCGGCTGCTCCGGACGCTCGACACCGATCCACGCACAGTGCCTGAGGCGCCGTCCCTCCACCCGCCTTCCTGACAGCCGCCACCCCGCACAGCGATCGGAAACATGATGAGCCCGGAATTCCTCTGGTACATCCCCAACACCGTCGAGTCGGGACACCGCGGTGACGACACGACGACCGGCTGGGGTTCCCTCGAGTACTCCACCGACCTGGCCCGCGCGGCCGAGGAACACGGCTGGGGAGGCGCACTCCTGGGAACGGGGTGGGGACGCCCGGACACCTTCACCGTCGCCACAGCGCTGGCCGCCCGCACCACCACCTTCAAGCCCCTGATCGCTATCCGCCCCGGCTACTGGCAGCCGGCTCACTTCGCCAGTGCCGCGGCAACACTCGACCAGCTCAGCCGCGGCCGGGTCCTGGTCAACATCGTCAGCGGACTGGACAACCTCGCCGCGTACGGGGACACCCGCAGCGATCCCGCGCAACGCTACGCCCGCACCCAGGAGTTCCTCCGTCTCGTACGACGCCTGTGGACCGAAGAGGACGTGACGTTCGACGGCGAGCACTTCCAGGTCGGCCGGTCCACGGTGGCCCCACGCCCGTACGTATCCGGCACGAGAGCGCATCCGACGCTCTACTTCGGCGGCGCGTCCGAGGCCGCCGAGCGGGTGTCGGCGGCGGAGGCGGACGTCCAGCTCTTCTGGGGCGAACCGCTCGACGGACTCGCCGAACGGATCGACCGGCTCAAGGCGTTGAGCGAGCAGGTGGGCCGCAGGCACAAGCCGCTCGAGTTCGGGCTGCGGATCACCACGCTGGTGCGCGACACCGCGGAGGAGGCGTGGCGCGCGGCCGAGGAGAGGGTCGCGAAGATGGCGGCGGACGGGGGGAAGGAGCTGACCTGGGCGGGGGACCGCAGGACCGCCGTCGGACAGCGGCGGCTCTTCGACCTCACCGCGCGGGGCGAGGTGCTCGACACCTGCTTGTACACCACGCCCGGCAGGTTCGGTGGTGGGGGAGCGGGGACCACCTGGCTGGTCGGCTCCGCCGCCGACGTCGCCACGGCGCTGGCGAACTACCGCAAGCTCGGCATCACCCACTTCGTCCTCTCCGACACCCCCTACAAGCAGGAGATCAGCCGCATCGGCGACCAACTGCTGCCCCGGCTGCGCTGACCACGCGGCTCGGCGTCCGAGACCCTGCCCGGGCGCTCGCCCATCCCTGAACAGGCCGTCCCACCAGAAACAGCCGCCCCCCGGGTGCCACCGACATCGATGAGAACGGACGAGTAGTGAGCGCAAAGCAGCCCAGAACACTGAAGACCGTGACCGGAGCCGGCGGCACCTCGGAGACGTACGACCTGGCGATCGACCCGACCCGATCCACTCTGGACACCGCGGTGCGGGTGGCGAAGCTCGCCGAGGCGGCGAGGTTCGACGCGCTGTTCACCGCCGATCTGCTCAGGTTCGACGCCCAGGGCGCGATCGGCTCACAGGAGCCGCTGGTCTTCGTCTCGGCGCTGAGCCAGGTGACCTCGCGGATCGGCCTGATCGCGACTGTGTCGAGCACCTTCCACCACCCGTTCAACCTGGCCCGGCTCTTCGGCACTCTCGATCACGTCAGCAACGGGCGGGCCGCCTGGAACCTGGTGACCTCCTCGATCGGTGAGGAGAACTTCGGCGCCGGCGAACTGCCCAGCCCGGAGGAGCGCTACGCGCGCGCCGCGGAGACACTGGAAGTGGTCAACGCGCTGTGGGACAGCTGGGAACCCGGCGCGCTGACGGCCGGCGCGGGCGGAAAGGCGGTGCTGCACCGCGAACGGGTGCACCCGATCCACCACTCCGGCCGGTTCTTCACCGTGACCGGTCCGCTGAACATCCCGCCGTTGCCGCAGCGCCGCCCGGTGCAGATACAGGCCGGGCAGTCCGAGGCGGGGACGGCGCTGGGCGCCCGCTACGCGGAGATCGTGTTCACGTCGCTGCCCACCCTCGACCACGCTCTGGACTTCACCCGGAAGATCCGCGACCAGGCGAGGACCCTGGGACGGGCCGACGGACTGCCGCTGATCTTCAGCTCGTTCCACGCCACGTACGGCGCCACCGAGGAGGAGGCGAAGCGGCTCGTACGCGAGAAGCGGGAGTCGATCGACTTCGAACGCGGCCGTGCCCAACTGGCCGACATGCTCGGCGGCGGAGTCGACCTGTCGGAACTTCCGCTCGACGCGACGCTGCCGGAGAGCCTGCTGCCCGACGTGGCGTCGGTGAACCGCCGCCGCGGCCGGGTCGACATCTTCACCGGCTACGCGCGGCAGGGCTACACGCTGCGGGAACTCATCGTCGCGGCACAGGACACCGGACACTGGGCCGCCGCGGGAACCCCCGAGCAACTCGCCGACGCCGTCGAGGAACGCTTCCGCGCAGGCGTCCTGGACGTGATCTCGCTGGGCGGTCTCGCGGACCCGCGCCAGCACGACTTCGTCGTCAACGGCCTCCTGCACGAGCTGCGCAAACGAAAGATCGTCGCCGCCGAGTACACCGGCACCACGCTCCGCGAGAACCTCGGACTCGAACTGCCGGCCCGCGACACAGCACCTGTCCGGGTCTGACCCGGGCCGAGAGCCGTCCAGCCGGCGACGGCGTCCGACACGCGCCCGACACGCGCCCGGGACCGGTCAGGTCCCGGGCGCGGATCGCAGGTATACGAAACCCCAACCACTGTGAACAGCCGGTCCGTTGACACCGACCGGACCACGTGCTTGCATCGCGTCATGCTTCCGCCGGAGCCTCTGACCCGTCGCCGCGCCGTGGACCTCGTCCGGGTGGCCGCCGCGCTGTGTCGGTTCCCCGGCTGATCGGCTTTTCTCCCGGCTCTCTTCCCCGACGGCCGTGTCGCGCAAGCGCTGTCGGTTTCCGCAGGCCTGCCGAGGACGCTCCTTTACGCGTCGGCTGCTGCGCTCTGCCCGAGCTCCTTTTCCCCATCCACCCATGACGGGACAGCCATGTCCGCTGCCGGCTCCGCCGCCCACCACGAGATCGCCTACGACCGCCGCAGGCTGCGCCAGTGGCTCGCCGGGGAGGCCAGAGCGGACGGGGTCACCCGGCGCCGGCTGCTGACTCTGCTGGCCGCGACCGCCGCCGCCACCGCGCTCCCGCCGTGGACGTGCAGCCCCGTGGCCTCGACGCCGAGTATGTCAGCGGTGGCGAGAGCCTCGGCCGGGTGCGCCGACCGCTGCCCCTGGCCAAGGCGCTGGACGACGTGCTGCTCGCGTACGAGATGAACGGCGAGCCGCTTCCGTACGACCACGGCTACCCGGTGCGGGTGCTCGTGCCCTCGTGGGTGGGGATCGCCTCGATCAAATGGGTCGGCGACATCGAGGTGTCGGCGCAGCCGCTGTACCGAGGGGTGCCCACGTGCCGGTGCGGCACGGTGTCAGCCACCGGCGAGGTCTGCCGGCGCGGGCTGCGCGCGCAGGCGGAAGCCGACACCTCGTTCCGTGGTGAGGAGGGACGCGGCGCGGGGACCGAGTTTGCGGCGGATGCGATGGATGTGGAGGTCGACGGAGCGGCTGCGGCTGCCGGCCCATTCGCCCAGGCCCGAGCGCAGGTCCTCGCGGGGAATCACCCGGCCGTTGCCGCGCAGGAGCGCGGTCAGCAGCCGGAACTCCAGCGGGGTCAGGGCGACGGGGGCGCCGTCGACCAGCATGCGCTGCCCGCCCGGGTCGAGGCTGATCGGAGACGGTGTCGCGGCCACGTACGAGCCGGGCATCGTGCCACCGGGCACCACCGGTAGCCCCGCGGCACGCCAGGCCTCGTAGCCGCCGATGATGTCAGTGGTCCGCAGTAGGCCCAGGTCGTGCAGTCCGGCCGCGGCCATGCTCGACATGAAGCCCTGCGAGCACATGATGACGGCGCGCAGGGAGTGGTCGGCGGCCTCCTCGATGCGCCAGCTGCTGCACGGGTCGAGCCGCCACTCCAGCACGTTGCGGTCCATCACCAGCGAGCCGGGGATCTCACCCTCCGCCCGGCGCACCAGGTCGGCGCGTACGTCCACCAGGAGGGAGCCGTCGGCGAGTTCACGGGCCGCCTGCTGGGGAGTGAGCCGGTCGAGACGGGTACGGGCCTGCGCCAGGAGGTCGTCGATCGACTGGTGGCGCGGAGGCGCCTGGATGTCGTCAGTGCCGGTCGGGTCCTGCCGCCGTATGTGCGCCGGTGACTGCATGGTGAGCAACTCCTGTGTCGAGCCTCGGAGACGGCCGGTGGTCGTCGGAACCGGGGCGGCGACAGCCCCCGGCGAGACGCGAGGGCATGCGGAAGTCGGTCATGCCGGAAGTGTACGAGCGGAGTTTTACGGCGGAGTTTCTCGATTCTGAAACAAGTCCCGCATTGTCTGGGCTCGAACTCCGCTGTTATCAATGTGGCATGACCGCGAACACGCCGCTGACCCGGAGGATCCACGTGGATCTGCTGCGCGTCGGCGCGTGCGCCTGTCCGCGCCGCTGAGGCACCCGCCCGCGCGTTCCGCGCCGGCCTTATGACGGCCCTCGGCCCCCTTTCACCTGTACTTCCACCTTCCTGCCTGCGCCGCGCACACCCGTGTACAGCCCTTCCGCGTTGTGCCGTGTCGCTGTCATCCCCTGGAGAACCCATGCCCGCACCCGATGCCGACGCGTTGCCTCAGCACTCGCAGGAGGTCCTGCCCGCCGAACCCTCCCGCCGCGGCTTCCTCACCCTGGCCGGCGGCGGCGCGCTGGCCGCCCTGCTCGCGGCCTGCGCCCCCGGCGCGTCGGACGACACCGGAGCCGGGGCGTCCGCCTCGCCCACCGGCCCGGCCAGACGCGGCGGCACGATCCGCGTGGGCGCCCCGCCGCCACCCACCGCCGTCGACCCGGTCACGGCCTACGACGGCACCGCCATCGCCCTGTACCAGCTGGTCGCCGAGTACCTGATCTGGCTCGACAAGGACTTCACGCTGGTGCCGCGGCTCGCCACGAAGTGGACCTCGGACGCAACCGGCCGCACGTGGACCTTCACGCTGCGCGAAGGCGTCACCTTCTCCGACGGCACCAAGCTCGACGCCGCCACCGTCAAGGCCTCCTTCGACCGGCTCCTCGACCCGAAGAGCAAGTCGGCGGCCCTCTCCGCCTTCGACACCGTGCTCAAAGCGGGCGGAGTGAGCACCAAGGGCGACTCGACCGTCGTCTTCACCCTGGAACGCCCCTTCTCCGACTTCCCCTATCTGGTCTCGGCCGGCAACTACAACGCCGTGATCCTCAAACAGGACTACGCCGGCGACTTCACCAAGCACGGCATCGGAACAGGCCCCTTCACCCTCACCTCGTACGACGTCTCCACCGGCGCCTCCTTCGCCCGCAACCCCAAGTACTGGGACAGCCCCAAGCCCTACCTCGACGGCGTGGACGTGCGGTTCTACGCCGACGACCAGGCCGACCTCGTCGCCCTCCAGTCCGGTGACATCGACGCCCAGTTCCTCAGCCGCCCCGCGCTCGTCGAACCGCTCGGCCACAGCGGCGGCAACGGCATCAGCGTCGACAAGGTGAAGTCCACCAACGTCACCGTCCTCACCCTGCGCGTCGACAAGGCACCCTTCGACCGCAAGGAGGTCCGCCAGGCCGTCGCCTACGCCCTGGACCGGCCCGCTGTCCGCCAGGCCGCCGGCAGCGGACTCGGCGACCTCGGCAACGACCACCTGTTCGCGCCACTGTTCCCGGCCGCCCCCACCGACATCGCCCAACGGGCCAGGGACAAGGCGAAGGTCACCGAACTCCTGAAGGCGGCCGGACTGGACAGCCTGCGCTTCACCCTCACCTTCGAGCCGCCCACCAAGGACTACGCGGTCACCGTCCAGAGCCAGCTCAAGGAGGTCGGCATCACCGTCGACCTCGACCAGCGCTCCTCGAAGGAGTTCTACGGCGGCGACCAGTCCGAGGACACCCCCTGGCTGTTCACCACCGCCAACCTGGTCGGCTGGGCGGGCAGACCCGTGCCGAGCCAGTTCATCATCCCCATGGTCAAGAGTGACGGCGTCTGGAACGGTTCCAAGTACGCCAACAAGGCCCTCGACGCGGCCGCCGAGGCCTACGACGCCGCCACCACCGACGCCGAGCGGCGCAAGCAGGCGGAGATCATCGCGAAGGCCCTGCACGAGGACGTCCCGATCGTCATCGCCTTCTGGGGCGGCGCGGTACGCGCCTACGACAGCCGGAAGTTCCGTGGCGTCCAGGCCCATCCCAGCCAGTACGTGGACTTCACGACCGTCTCCCGGATCTGAACCATGGCCCGCTTCCTGCTGCGCCGCCTCGCGGCCATTCCGCTGACCCTCCTCGGGGTCTCCCTGCTCGTGTTCCTCGCCACCCAGGTGCTGCCGGGCGACGTGGCCCGCACCGTGCTGGGCCGCGAGGCCACCGACGCCTCGGTACGGGCCCTCAACCACCAACTCGGCCTGGACCGGCCCCTCGCCGTCCAGTACGGCAGCTGGCTCGGGCACTTCTTCACCGGCGACTGGGGCACCTCGTACACCCTGCACGTGCCCGTGCGCGGGCTGCTGCTGGAGCGACTCGGGCACTCGCTGTTCCTGGCCGGCTACGCCTTCGTGCTCCTGGTACCCGTCGCACTCACGCTGGGCGTGCTCGCCGGGGTCAACCACGGTCGGGTGCTCGACCGGACGATCACCTCCACCACCCTCGCGCTGGGCGCCACACCGGAGTTCGTGACCGGAGTCGTCCTGCTGGTGGTGTTCTCCGTGCAGTTGCGCTGGCTGCCCGCCTCCGCCCAGACCCAGCCGGGGGCCGACGGCCTGGGACAGACGCTCTGGCACCTGTTGCTGCCGGCCGTCTCCCTGGTCCTGGTGTGCACCGGCTACGTCGCCCGGCACGTGCGCGCCAGCACCATCGCCGTCGTCGACGGCCCCTACGTCCGCGCCGTCCGGCTGCGTGGTGTGCGCCCCGCCCGGATCGTGCTGCGGCACGTGCTGCGCAACGCCACCGTGCCGGCCACCAGCGCCCTCGGCGTGCAGTTCCAGTACCTGCTCGGCGGCATCGTCGTCGTGGAACTCCTCTTCAACTATCCAGGAGCCGGAGCCCTGCTGCTGCAGGCCGCCCAGGACAAGGACCTGCCCACGTTGCAGGCGTGCGCGCTGGTGCTGGGCGTGCTGTACATGCTGGTCGTGCTGCTCGCCGACGTGGTTTACCGCCTGCTGGATCCGCGGATACGCCTCGGGGGTGATGCGGCGTGAGCGTGTCGATCGCCCTGCGCCCCCTGGGACGGCTCGGCCGGCTGCCCGCCGCCTCGACTGCCGGCGCCGCGCTGATCGCGCTGTGGACGGCCGTCGCGCTGTTCTGGCCCCACCTGGTGGCGTACGACCCCGAAGTCCAGCGCCCCCAGGACCGGTTCCTGCCGCCCGGCGGCGAACACTGGCTCGGCACCGACCAGTTCGGCCGCGACGTCCTGTCCCGCACGCTCGCCGGGGCGCGCCCCGTCCTGGAGGTGGCACCGGCGGCGACCGCGCTGGCCGTCCTCGCCGGCACCGTCATCGGGCTGGTCACCGGGGGAGTGGGCGGATGGCTGGACGACGTGGTGATGCGGATCGTCGACGCGGTCGTCGTCTTCCCGGCCGTCATCGCCGCCGTCCTCTTCGCGGCGCTCCTGGGCCGTTCCACGACCGTACTGGTGCTCGTCGTCGCGGCGGCCCTCACCACGCTGGTCACCCGCAGCGTCCGGGCGGCGACCCTGGTTGAACGGGAGAAACCGTACGTCGAGGCGGCCCGGCTGCGCGGCGAGCCCCTGTGGTCGCTGCTCGGCCGCGAGATCCTGCCCAACGTCCGGCGCACCGTGTACGTCGAGGCCACCTCCCGGCTCGGCGACGCCGTGTTCGCCGCCGCCACCCTCTCCTTCCTCGGCCTCGGCCAGCCGCCCGGCTCACCGGAGTGGGGCGCGGCGGTGTCCGACAACAGGGTGTGGCTGAACAACGCGCCCTGGACCGTCCTCGCGCCCGCCCTCGCGATCGTCTCGCTGGTCGTCGGGGTGGCACTGGTCGCGGACACCTCACGGCGGGCGGCGGGAGGTGACCGGGCATGAGCACGCAGGAAAAGGGGACCGGGGGCGAACCAGGCGGAGGCGGACGAAGCGAACAAGGCCTCGTCGTCGAGGGGCTGAGCGTCGCCTACAACTCCGCCCAGGTGCTGTACGACGTGTCGTTCACCGTCGCCCCCGGGGAGATCTTCGGCCTGGTCGGCGAGTCCGGGTGCGGCAAGTCGACCCTGGCGTACGCGCTGGCCCGCCATTTCGCGCCGGGTGGCCGGGCGCTGACAGGTGGCGTACGGCTGGACGGCACCGACGTCCTGGGGCTTACCGGACGGCGGCTGCGGGAGTGGCGGGCGTCCCGGCTCGCATTCGTGCACCAGGACGCGGCAGGCTCGCTGGACCCGACCATGAAGATCGGCAAACAGCTCGCCGAAGTCCTGCGCGGGCGCGACCTGTCCGGCGCGGAGACGGCCGAACGGGTCGTCCGACTCCTGCGCATAGTACGGCTGCCCGACCCGGAGCGGCTCGCCCACCGGTACCCGCACCAGCTCTCCGGCGGCCAGCAACAACGCGTCGTCATCGCCGCGGCACTCGCGGCCGAGCCCCGGCTGCTGATCCTCGACGAGCCGACGACCGGCCTGGACGCCTCGGTCGAGCACGAAGTCCTCGGTCTCCTGGACGAGTTGCGGGGCCGACTGGACGCCGCCGTGGTCTTCGTCAGCCACGACCTCGGCCTGATCGGCCGGATGTGCGACCGCGTAGGGGTGCTGTACGCGGGGCGCCTCGTCGAGACCGGACGGGTCGGCGAGGTCCTGGCCGCCCCCGCCCACCCGTACACCGCCGGGCTGTCGGCCGCCGTACCGGTGCTCGGCGCGACGCGGCACGACCGCCCCCTGCGGCCCGTGCCCGGGCGGCTGCCGCTGCCCGGTGAGATCACGACCGGCTGCTCCTTCGCCCCGCGCTGCGCCCTCGCCGAGGACGCGTGCCGGACCGCCGAACCCGCGTTGGACACCAAGGCCGTACCGGGCCGGGCGGTGCGGTGCCTGCACCCGGGGGAGGCGACGGCCGCCTCGACCCGGCGGGCGGAGTCAGGCGAGACGCATCGTCGGGCGTCGACCGCACTCGTCGAAGTGCAAGGCCTGGTGCGGAAGTTCGGTCAGACCGTCGCCGTCGACCACGTCGACCTGACCATCCGCGAGGGCGAAGTCCTCGGTCTGGTGGGGGAGTCGGGCAGCGGCAAGACGACCCTGGCTCGCGCCATCGCCGGCCTCGCACCCGACGGCGAAGGAAGCCTGCGGCTACGGGGCGAGTCGCTGCCCGCCCGCCTCGCCCGGCGTGCCGCGAGCCAACGCCCACGCATCCAGATGGTCTTCCAGAACCCGGACGCCTCCCTCAACCCCAGCCACACCGTCCGCACCGTCCTGAAGAGATCGCTCGCCACCCTCGCGGACCCGTCCGGCACCTCCCTCCGCACCCTCCTGGAGCGCACCCGCATCGATGCCGAGCTGCTGGACCGCCCGCCCGACCGGCTGTCCGGCGGGCAGAAACAGCGCGTGTCCATCGCCCGGAGCTTCGCGGGCAGCCCCGATCTGGTGATCTGCGACGAGCCCGTGTCCGCCCTGGACGTCAGCGTGCAGGCGGCGGTGCTGGAGGTACTGGCCGACCAGCGGGACCGCACGGGGACGTCCTACCTCTTCATCTCGCACGATCTCGCGGTCGTCGGCTATCTCGCCGACCGGATCGCGGTCATGTACCGCGGCGTGATCGTCGAGGAGGGGCCCACGGCCGAGGTGCTGCGCGGCCCGTCGCACCCGTACACCGCGCTGCTCGTCGAGGCCGCCTCGCGGCCCGTCGGGACCGGCTCGCCCGCAGCGCCGGGCCACGCCTCGGTGCGGCCGGGCGGTTGTCGCTTCGCCGACCGCTGCACCCGCCGGATCGCCGGGTTGTGCGAGGACGCCGCGCCGCCGGAGCGGAACCTGGGCGGCGGCGGACATGTCGTGCGCTGCCACCTGCACCCCGCCGAGCTGCCCCCGGGCATCCCCGCCACCGCCCCGCTCAGCGTGGCCGACCCGCTGTGACCCCATGACCGCCCCGAACCCCGGGAGAGCGTATGACCACGAGCACGACCACCGCCGCCGAAGAGTTCGCCGACCTGCCGGGCGCCCCCGTCATCCAACGCCGTTGGGTGACCGTGGCCACCGGCGGGCATGTCGGCGGAGTCTTCTGGCACACCGCCAGGCCCACCCTCGTCCTGCTGCACGACGCCGGCTCCAGCGCCCGCGCCTGGGACGACGTACTCCTCGCCCTGGACCGGCCCGCCGTCGCCCTCGACCTGCCGGGTCACGGCCGTTCCAGCAGGCGCGGCCGGTGCGACTACCGGCCCCGTCGGCTCGCTGCCGCGCTGGAGGAGGCGGTCCGCTCGTTCGCGCCGGGCGGGGTGCCCGTCGTGGGCACCGGGCTCGGCGCGCTGACCGCGATCGCGCTGAAGGCGAGGTTCCCGCACAGCGCCGGACGCCTCGTCCTGGTCGACACGCTGCCGGGCAGCCCGTCGCCGGGCCTGCGCCTGTGGCCCGCGGCCGCCCCCGAGTTCGCCGACCGCGAGGCGGCGGCGGCCTGGCTGGTGGAACGTGGCGCGACCGGCGCCGTCCGCACGGCCGAACTGGAGACCGAGCAGGCCCCCGACGGCACCTGGTCCTGGCGCCACCACCTCGCCGGCCTGCCGTCCGACGCGCCCACCACCCTCGACGACGAGACGCTCTGGGAGCAACTCGCCACCGTCCACGCCCCGTTGCTCATCCGCACCGAGGGCGGCCCGCTCGACCCCGTGTCTCTCGACCGCTTCCGCGCCCAGGTGCCCGAGGGAGACGTCCTCACCGTCCATCCGGACGCCCGGTCCCTCGCTGACGCCCTGCGTCCCCTGACCGACTGAACACCTACCGCCCCAAGGAGCACCCACCATGTCGGACGACATCCCCGTCATCGACCTCGCCGCCGCCCTCGCCGACGACGCACCCGAGGACCTGCTGGCCACCGTGCGCCGTGCCGCCGAGACGATCGGCATCATCCAGGTCGTGGGCCACGGCGTCCCCTCGGAGGTGATCGCCGAGTTCAACGACGGTTTCCGCCGCGTCCTCGACCTGCCCCGCGAGCAGCGGGAACAACTCGCCAGCCCCACCGGACACCCCTACCGCGGCTGGCGCCAGTGGCCGGACGACTTCGGGCGCCTGGAACTCGAACGGTTCAACATCGGCCAGTACGACGACCCGGACGCCGCCCGCGCCGCCGGCCTGTCCGCCGAGCACGCCACCCTCTACCAGCACACCAACGTCTGGCCGCCGCAGGAACCGGGGCTGCGCGCCGCGACCCACCGCTACCACGACGCCCTCGTGGACGTCGCTCGCCGCGTCCTCGGCCTGTACGCGCGCGTGCTGGACGTACCCGCGGAGACGTTCCCGCTGGGCGACGACCCCTACACGACCATCGTCGTCAACAATTACCCGAAGTGGCCGCACGATGACGCACCGGAGGAGGAGAAGCTTCTGCTCCTGGAGCACGCCGACAGCTCCGCCGTCACCGTGCTCCATCAGGAGGGCGACTACGCCGGACTCCAGGGTCAGCGTCCCGACGGCACCTGGATACCCGTGCCCATCAGGCCGGATGCCCTCCAGGTGTTCACCGGCACCCTGCTGACCAACTGGACGGAGGGCCGGCTGCGTCCCGGGCGGCACCGGGTGGTGGCCGGCGGGCAGGTGACCCGCCGCTCCTCCGCGGTGTTCGTGCACCCGAGCCTGGATACCGTGGTGGAACCGCTGCCGGCCTTCGCCGACCCGGACGGCTCCGACTTCGAACCGGTGTCGGTGTGGGAGCGGGCCAGCGGCAATGTCGAGGAGTACCTGCGCGTGTTCGGCCGCCCCGAGCAGCTCGCCGCCTGGCGGGATAACCGCCCCTACGTCGCCGAAGTCACTGTGTGAGCCGACCGAAGGAGAACCGCCGATGACCACACACCCCACCCTCCAAGCCGTACGGACCACCCCCGAGGGCCTTCTGTGGGAGCCCAGCGAACGCTGGGTGCGGGGCCGCAAAGGCGACGTCACGGTCGTCGACAGCCGCCGTCCCGTCCTGGTCTGGGAGCCGGGCGTACCCGTCCCGCTGTACGCGTTCCCGCGCGCGGACGTCCGCGAGGACCTCCTGCGTCCGGCGAAGAACCCGCCGACCGGCACCCACACCGGCTCACGGATCTTCTACGATCTCGACCTCGACGGCGAACTGCTGGAGAACGCCGCCTGGATCTTCCCCGCCGCCGACCTGGCCGACCACATCGCCTTCGAGTGGTTCCGGCGCAGCGGAAAGGGGCTCGACCACTGGTACGAGGAGGAGGAAGAGATCTTCATCCACCCCCGTGACCCCCACAAACGGGTGGACGCCATCCCGAGCAGCCGCCACGTCCAGGTCTCGATCGACGGCACGGTCGTCGCCGACACCCACCGGCCGGTCCTGCTCTTCGAGACCGGTCTGCCCACGCGCTACTACATCCCGCGCGAGGACGTCCGCCTCGACCTGCTGGAAGCGACCGACCACCACACAGGCTGCCCCTACAAGGGCACCGCCGAGTACTGGTCGTGGCGCGGCGAGGCCGCCGTGCCGCCGAACCTCGTCTGGAGCTACCCGGACCCGCTGCCCGCGGTCGGTCCGATCGAGGGCCTGCTCGCCTTCTACAACGAGGAGGTGGACATCACCGTCGACGGCGAGCATCTGGAGCGCCCGGTCACCCACTTCAGCCGGAAGCCTGCCCCGACGACGTGACCGGCAACGGTGCCGTGACGACGGTCGCCGTGCTCACGGGCGCCGCGTCGGGCATCGAGGAGGCGGCCGTCTCACGGTACGCCGGGCGCGGACACCGCATCGTCGCCGTCGGCGTCGCCGTCGCCGTCGCCGTCGCCGTGGACCGGATCGGCCGGTCACCCCTGCCGCTGAGGGTGACCGGCCAGGTGGGCACGGAGTGCCGCGGCGCCGGACTTGGCGAGCCAGTCGGTCAGGGTGCGCAGCTCAGGGTGGATGACGCGCAAGGCTTCGATATCCGGCACTCATGCTCCCCAAGGCACAAGGCACTCGTTCATCCACTGGACTCTCTCAATGGCCTTCAGTCCTCGGGCAGGTAGTCGTACTCGGCAGGTCTTCATGGAACACCTGAGGACGATCGTCGCATGGACACTCCCAGGCCACAGCGTGGATCCGCCGGACAGCTCGTAGTTGGCCGCTGAGTGTTGTACTTGGACAGTTGGGCGCAGGGAGTCGTCCGGCCGGACTACCGAAGGCTGCTCAACTGCTCAACGGTACTTCCGTGCCCCGCGGGGCCGCCCGCCCGGGAATCGGCGGCTCGGGCACGATCGGGAGCCGTGCCCACGACTTGTGCCCCGTCCAACGCCACCATCGAGTCGCTGGACGGCGGCCCCGCCTGATCCGCCAGGGTGGGGTAGTCGTTGTAGCCGGCGGCCCCGCCCACGTACATGAAGTACCGGTCCCGGACCGGGTTGAGCGGTGCGCCGAGACGCAGTCGGGTAACCAGGTCCGGGTTGGCGAGGAAGGGCCGGCCGAGCGCCACCAGGTCGGCGCCGGCCGCCAGCATCTCCCGCGTGGCCCGGGTGACGGTCTGTGTGGACAGCTCGGTCAGGTCCGGGTTGCCGATCAGGACGCCGGGCCAGTCGGCGCGGATCCGCCGGTACCAGCCGGTCGCCGGGTCGGAGCGCACCAGGTGCAGATAGGCGAGGTCCAGCCCCTTCAGGCGGTCCAGGAGCGTGGCGTAGAGGCCGTCGGTGTTCTCCTCCAGGACGCCGTTGACCGTGCTCGCGGGGGAGATGCGGATGCCCACCCGGTCCGCGCCGATCGCGTCGGCCACCGCCTCGGTCACCTCCGCCGCGAACCGCACCCGCTGCTCGACCGAGCCGCCGTAGCCGTCGGTGCGGCGGTTGGTGTTGTCCGCGAGGAACTGGTGCAGCAGCATCCCGTTGGCCGAGTGCACCTCCACGCCCTCGAAGCCCGCGTCGACGGCCCGGCGTGCGGCGGCGGCGAAGTCGGCGATCGTGGCTCGGATGTCGTCCGTCGTCATCGCGCGCGGCACGGCGGCCCGCCGGTGGCCCTGCGGTGTGAAGATCGTCTCCGGCAGCGGGACGGAGGAGGGAGCGAGGGGCGTGAGGCCGGTGGTCGCCGGGTGGCTGACCCGGCCCCCGTGCTGGAGCTGCAGAAACATCCGCCCGCCGGCCGCCCGCACCGCGTCGGTGACCCGCCGCCAGCCGGCCGCGTGCCGGTCGGTGTGGATTGCGGTGATGTCCGGGTACGTCTGTCCGGCCGGGTTGGGCGTCGAGCCCTCGGCGATGATCAGTCCGGCCGAGGCGCGCTGTGTGTAGTGGGTGACCATCAGGTCCGTCGGGGTGCCGTCGGCCTCCGCGCGGTTTCGGGTCAGCGGGGCCATCACAAGGTGGTTGGGGAGGGTGAGTCGGCCGAGCCGGGCGGGGGCGAGGAAGTCCGTTGTCCGCGTCATGCCGGCA
The DNA here is from genome assembly GCF_055639175.1 of Streptomyces sp. NPDC107546. Lineage (NCBI taxonomy): Bacteria > Bacillati > Actinomycetota > Actinomycetes > Kitasatosporales > Streptomycetaceae > Streptomyces > Streptomyces sp. NPDC107546. The sequence continues at coordinate 218,320 of NZ_JBVKBA010000009.1, forward strand.
CGGTAGAACTTGACACTGATGTGAGGTTCAAGCCCTCTTCCCGGCGGAGGCGGACATGCGGATCGGCGAACTGGCCCGGCGCACCGGCGTGAGCGAGCGGTCGCTGCGCTACTACGAGACCCAGGGGCTGCTCACCGCCGAGCGCACCCCCGGCGGCCACCGCGACTACCCGGAGACGGCCGTCGACCGGGTCATCCGCATCCAGGAGCTGTACGCGGCCGGACTGCACAGCGAGAAGATCCGGCAGCTGCTGCCCTGCATGCGCGACCAGGACGGCGGACCCTCTGCGATCGCCACCCCGCGTCTGGTGCAGGACCTGACCGCCGAGCGCGACCGGATCGACCGCATGATCGCCGATCTACGCCGCTCCCGGGAGACCCTGGACGAGGTCATCCGCACGGCCCGGGACGCCTGACCGGCCGAAGCGACCGGCAACGCGCCTGCGCGCGTGTGCCGGGTCTACCTGCGCTTGGCCGTCGAACACCCGGCTCCCTACCGGGCCAGGCTCGTGATGCCCAATCAGCCGACGTTCCCACGACGGCCGCTGACAGCGCCTGGGCGTTCTGGGACACCGCCGTCGCCGCTCCCGCAAGGCCGGAGGGGTAGCCCTGCCCCACGGCCCGCGCCTTCCAGCCGTCACCGCGGCGGTGCAGCTCCCTCGGGACCCCGACCGTCTCCCCCGGCCCGAAGTGCCTGCTTGGGCGCCAAGGGCTGAGGTCGAATGCCGAGTTGGGCCCAAAAGGTCAATCCTCGGCCTTCGCCACCGCCCGAATCAGCTGGTGCAGAGCATCGCCGGGACTGTCCGCTGCCAGACGGAGGCGGCACGCGGTCAGCCGCGAACCGTCCGCCAGCCGCAGCTCCACCGGCTCGTTCGGCACCACCCCGATCTCCGCCGTACCGGAGACCGTTCACACCACATCCCCGGCCCGGCCCGGAACCGGTCGGACGCCCCGGCCAGGCACGGACACCAGTTCACGGTGCACCGAACGGACAGAGCTCAGCGGAAGCACGACCTCATCGAACAGCCCCGCCCGGCTCCGCAGCGTGTCTTCGGTGAGCCTGTGCGGATTACGTCGGGTGACGGCGGCGAAAGACATGGTCAGATCGATGATCAGCCAGCCGCAGCAGGTGGAACAACCGCCACGCGGGCGGGATCATCGACACGTCCATCAGATCCTCGACCAGTACCTCCATGCCCACCAGCACAGACACTGTGCTGCGCAGCACGGAGGAGTGCCCGATCGCGGTTTCGCCGGGCCGGGTGAGCGGGCGCCTCGCCAGCCACGCCGTCAGGTCCAGCAACGACTGCTGACGCCGACGGCAATCCGACGAACCATCCCGGGCCGACACGGCGGCGCAGCCGTCTGACGGTCGGGCAAGCCCGAGTGCAGGCGGGAGTTCAGTGGCGGTCGCGGCGTAGTAGTGGCGGCAGGCGTCCTGGAAGTCGGCGGTGATGATGTGGTGCGGCGTGAGAGACCGCGCTCAGGCCCGTGCGAGTGCCGGGATCAGGCGTAGCGCGTTGTCCCGGTTGATGCCGCGGAGCTGGTGGTCGGTGATGGCCGGGTCGCTGTCCAGGGCCGGTGCCGCGACGTCGGAGACGATGTGGGCGGGGACGGGCGGCCAGTCGGTGCCGTAGAGGATCCGGGCGGGGTCGACCGTGGCCATGAGGGTGGGGGTCGAGGACGGGGACATGGGGCCCGCCGTGTCGTAGTAGAAGCGGTGCAGGTAGTCGCGTACCCGGGACGGTTCGATCTCGGGGGTGAGGCGGTCGCCGAAGAGCTCCAGGCGGGTGGCCATGTAGGGGAGGAAGCCGCCGCCGTGTGGGAGGACGAAGGTGAGGTCGGGGTAGCGGTCCAGGGTGCCGTTGAGGATGAGGTTGATCGCCGCGCGAGTCGTGTCCATGAGGAAGTCGCACATGTACGGCGGCAGGCCCGGGACGGCCGCCCTGTCGGCGTTCCCGCCGGATACGTCCATCGGGTGGGTGCTGACGACCGCGGAGCGGTCGTTCAGCTCGGCGAGGAGGCGATCGTGGGAGGGGTCGCCGAGATAGACACCGCCCGCGCTGGTGCGCGTGCTCACTCCGACGGCGCCGAGGTCGTCGAGACCGTACTTCAGCGACCAGCTCGACAGGTCGAGGTCGTCGAGGAAGACCGGTGTGAAGAAGGCGAAGCGGGTGGGGTGGCTCGCGGTGACTTCCGCCGCCGCCTGCAGCGCGACCCGTGCGCTCTCCTCGCGCTTGTCGCGCTCCTGGATGCGGCCGAGCATGGCCACGGTCATGACGGTGGTGCGGATGCCCGTACGGTCCATGAGGGCGAGCGCGGAGTCGACGTCCCAGCGGGTCCACCAGGGCAGCCTGTCGCGCCGGACCAGGCCCTGCGCCTCGGCCCAGTCGAGCCAGGCGGGGGCGGTGAAGTGGTGGTGGACGTCCACGCGGGAGGTTCGGGCGTCGTCGTCGGCGGGGGCGAAGGCCGAGGGTTGGGATGACATCGTCACGGGCTCTTCCTTCGTTCAGAAGCGGCGTTCAAGTGGAGTCCGTTCAGAGGCGCCCGTCGGATGCCGCCACCAGGGGCTGCTCCGTCGCGGTCGCAGGCTGCAGCTCGGCCGCGGCGTTCGGTGGCGTCTCGCGGCGAAGCACCGTCATCAGCGTGTCGGTGAGGTCCCGTTCCGGGTCCGGTACGAGCCTGGGCGACCGCCATGCCACGAAGCCGTCGGGGCGGACCAGGACGGCCCCGGACTCCGCCGTGCCGTGCAGCGCCGCCCAGTCGGCCTTGTCCTCGGGGACCAGGTCGTGGTCCACGCCGACGACGTAGCCTTCCACCGGGACGCCCAGGCGTGTGGCGACACGGCGGGCTGCGGTGCGCCAGGCCTCGCCTCCGGGGCCGGTGAGGACGACGAAGGACCGTTCGTAGAGGTCCAGGGTGGAGATCCGTCGGCCGTCCCGGGTGGTCACCCACATGTGAGGGGCGCGGCTTCCGGGGTCGCCGCCCAGCCGGAACCGGTCCGGCACGATCGCGGCGTCCGGGCCGGCGCCGACGACGGCGCCCGACGGGTAGCGGTAGCACAGGGCCACCGTCAACGCGTCGGCCGGATCGTCTCTGCGCTTCTCCGGGGTGTAGCCCGGGTGCTGTTCCTCGCCCGCCTGGAACAGCGCGCGGGCGGTCGTCGCGAGCGCGACCGGGCGGCGTTCCGTCTGGTAGGTGTCGAGCAGCCCCGGTCCGGCCCAGCCTCGCAGAACTGCCGCGATCTTCCATGCGAGGTTGTGCGCGTCCTGGATACCGGTGTTGGAGCCGAAGGCCCCGGTGGGGGGCATCTCGTGCGCCGAGTCACCGGCCAGGAAGACCCGGCCCTCGCCGTAGCTGTCGGCCACGCGGTCCGCCGCGTGCCAGGGGGCCTTGCCAGTGACCTCGATGTCGAGGTCGGGGACGCCCGCCGCGGCGCGGATGTGGGCGGTGATGCGTGCGTCGGTGAAGGAGTCCAGCGTCTCGCCCCGGTCCGGGGCCCAGGGGGCGTGGAAGACCCATCGCTCGCGGTTGTCCACCGGCAGCAGGGCACCCTCGCCGGCGGGATCGGTGATGTAGCAGACGACGAAGTTCCTGTCGCCGACGACGTCCTGCAGCTTCTTGCTGCGGAACGTGACGCTCACGTTGTGGAACAGCGGGCCCGGTCCCGACTGGGTGATGCCCAGCCGCTCGCGCACCGGGCTGCGGGGCCCGTCAGCGGCCACGAGGTATTGGGCATGCACGGTGCACGTCTTGCCGCTGCCACGGTCCCGTACCTCCGCGTGCACCCCTTCGGCGTCCTGTGTGAAGGAGACCAACTCGGTGCCGAAGCGGATGTCACCGCCGAGGGAGCGGGCGTAGCGCAGGAGGACGGGCTCGAGGTCGTTCTGACTGCACAGGCACCAGCCCGACGAGCTGATCTGCGACAGGGACGGACCCGTGTCGATGGCCTTGACGATCCACCGGCGGTCGCCGCCGGAGAGCGTGCTCACCTGGAGGACGCCGTCGTTCCCGGCCAGGGCGCCCGCCGCGGCGCGGATGTCCTGCTCGACGCCCGCGGTCCGGAACAGCTCCATGGTGCGCAGGTTGTTCCCACGGCCGCGGGGGTGGGTGGACGTCGCGGCGTGACGCTCGACGAGGAGGTGCTCGACGCCGAGGCGGCCGAGAAAGACTGACGTGGACAGGCCCACCAAGGAGCCGCCCACCACCAGAACGGGTACAGATTCCACGGCTCGTCTGCTCATCGGCTGATCCCCTGTCGTCTGTCATCTGAAGCCGGACATCCCGAGACCGCAGGAAGCGGTGACTCGGGGCGTTTCCATTCGGCATCAACTCTTCGCCCGCTTCCCGGGCCCCGCACCTCCTGTTGCTCTGATCGCGACGCCGCGTCCCGCCGCCGCCCCGGACGGGCTAAGAGCTCCTAACAAAATGATCTTCGGCGTGGTTGGATCACTCCCAGACTGATGGCCAGGGGGTGCGGGGTGACGCGGCCGAAGCCGTGGGAGGTCGACGACGAACTGTGGGCGGTGATCGAGCCGCTGCTGCCCAGGGCCGAGCGCCGGACCCGGCATCCCGGACACAAGCGGCATCCTCACCGGCTGGTGTTCCAGGGCATCCTGTTCGTGCTGCACACCGGGATCTCCTGGGAACACCTGCCGCAGGAACTCGGCTTCGGTTCCGGCATGACCTGCTGGCGCCGCCTGGCCGAGTGGACCGAGGCCGGGGTGTGGCCCCGGCTCCACGAGACCCTTCTTGCCGAGCTTCGCGGCGCGAACGCCCTGGACTTCTCTCGGGCGGCCGTCGACGGCTCGCACATCGGGGCGTTAAAGGGGGCCCCAAGACGGGACGAAGCCCTGTCGACCGGGGCAGGACGGGCGGTAAACATCATCTGATCACCGACGCCACCGGCATCCCGCTCGCCGCCACTCGGAGATCCGCGACGGCATCCACGAAGCCTTCCTCGTTCTGGGATGCGCGCTGATCTGCTGGAGAAGACTCCGCACTGCGATGGGCTTTTGAGGCGGCGCTGCGGGGATTCAGGGCCCAGTGGCCCCCTCCGCCAGATCCTTGATCGCGTTGAGGCGGTGTTCCCACTGGGTGGCGAGGGTGTCCGTCCACCGCGTCGTCCGCCTCAGTGGTTGCAGGTCGGCTTCGTAGCGGACCTCGCGTCCGGCCCGGTGGGCGCGTACGAGTCCGGCGCGGTCGAGTGGGTGCGTTGCCTGCGGGCTCGCTGGCTGGCCTCGAAGAGCTCCTTGGTAACGAGCGGCTCGGCTGCCGGAGGCTGCCACGCAGTGCTGTCTGCCTGGTCAGCGCACCGAGGAGTCGTACTCCATCCCGCTCGTGACACCTCATGCCGGAACGTCCGCTCACGCATCGCGCACGCATGACAGGGCGGCCGGGGTTGCTGCCGGACCCCTGTCTCAGAGCTCGCAGGAACCGCGGTCGAGGTGGAAGTATCGGGCGTTGGCCCAGCGGCACAGCCGGATACCGACGGTGACGCCGACGATGGTGACCAGGGCGGGCAGGTATCCGCTGGCGACCTGGACGATCGGGATTGCCGGGCACCCTCCGGAGATCGCCCAGCCCGTACCGAACAGCACTGCGCCGGGGATCACGCCGGCGTGGATACGCCCCGGGGTACGGCGGACCCGCAGCAGAGCGAATGCGCACACGATGATCACGACGGCACCGGCGAAGGAAAGGAGCATGCGCAGGTCCTGGAAGGTGAACATGCGGTTCAGCTCGGTGTAGTCGCCGAAGCCGATGTTGGAGACGGTATAGCCGAGAGCGAGTCCGGTGATGATGTTGGCCAGGAGTATCGCGCCCCGAGTACGCATCAGATCACCTTCCACAGCAGGAACGACACCGCGACGGCGGTGCCGAAGAACACGGCGGTCGCAATGAGGCTGACCGGGCGTAGACGCCCGCAGCCGTTGAGTCCGTGGCCGGAGCTGCACCCACCGGCCAGCCGAGTGCCGAAGCCGACCAACACGCCCCCGACGAACAGCAGAACGGTCATGGTGGTCGGATTCGCGGTGACCACGTTCCGGAATCCCGGACCCATGTCGAAGCGGAGGTGGAACCGCCCGGAGGTGACCGCGGCGATCAATCCGCCGAGGAAAATCGATACCAGCAGGGCAGCCTGAGTGACGAGCGGGGCTGGGCCCGGGCCCCTGACCGACGTGTCCTCACTCACCGTCGGTTCGACGTCCATTTCGGGCAGTTGTGACGTCCCGTACGGAACCGGCGGCACGGTGGGCGCGCCGGGGCGGGTGCCGAAGTGCTCTGCCGTAGCTGCCGCGAGAGCGTCAGCCAGAGCGCGCTCGTCGGTGAACTCCTCATCCATCCGCTCCAGACGGCGCTCCCTGCGCCAGTGCAACACGCGATCCCATGCGGACGACACCCCAAACGACCGATCCGTGGCCAGGGCGTAGTTGATGGTGATCAGAGCGAGCCCGGCAGCGCCGGCCCACCAGGGCCAGTAGCCACTCACGCGGGGCCTCCCATCCATTCGGTGAATCGAGCCCACCAGCCGCGCTTCGAGCCGGGCCTTTGCGCCGTGTGCCGAGACGGGCGGTCTGGGGGCTGGGGAATCTGCGGGGATGGCGACGGTCGGTAATGCGAGACCGGTATCGTCGGAGACGCTGCTCCGAACTGAGCCATGGTCTCCGGTACCGCGGTCGCTGGTTCTGACGGCACTGGTGGCCGAGTCGGTGCTGGCTGCGACCAGGACACGTTCTCCGGCGGCCAGGGATGGTGTTGAGGTGGAGGGGTCTGCTGGGGTCCCTGCTCCGGGTCGGCGGCACCGGACCGGTCCTGGCTGGTGGCCGCGTCTTCAAGGTGTCGCGCGCGGGCTCCGTTGGGCAGCAGGCTGATCGGCACACGCTCGCCGGTGAGTGACACCTGGTAGCGCGCACAGCCGAGCCACCGATCCTCGCTGTCGCAGTAGTAGTCGCGCCAACCTTGCAAACTCGCCCTGAGCAAGGGGAAAAGGGGGCATCCTGCGGCGTGCGAGCAACTCACGTTGCTCCCTTCTGACCGGCGCACACCACCCGTTCCGTGAGGGCGGTTGCCGTTCTCGGTCTCTTGCCCTCGCCACGCCTGGTCGACGATCTCAAGGGCGCGGTGATGGCCTGTCATGATGCGGAGCGGTACCTTCCTTTCTCGACCGGGCGAGATGGAACCATTGTTTCGGTGTCCCGAGCAACCTCAGGGGGATTCCAGCGGCGACCGCTTGACATCGCGGAGTGAGGTGTGCCACGCGAAGTCGGGGCGTGACGAACCCGCATAGCGGTCCCCCCTGCCATCGGGAGTTGATTGTTCGTGGAGACCGTGCACGTATGGGGGTTGTTTGTGGCGGAAATGTGGATTCGACTGTAACGAAACTGTTAATGTTACTGGTCTGTTAATGAGGGCGATAATGAAGGGGAATCATGTGCCGACGTACTGTCTGCCGTTCATGCCGGAAGGCGACCTATGAGGGCTGCGGAAGACACGTGGAGCAAGTGCTCGCCGGCGTGCCCACACCTCAGCGGTGCATGTGTGAGTCGGCGGAGCGCAAGCCTGTAAGGACAGGGGAGCCGATGACTCGAACGGGGCCGGAGCCGGGCCGACCGGGCGAGACGGTGCGACGCACACACATTCCTCGACGCGTAGACGGTTCACCGGGCCGATCGAAGGACGGCTGGTGGACCCGGCTCACCGCGTGGATGAAAAGCCCAGGATGAAGTGAGTAGAGGGCGCTCCGGGGGCCCGCGTGATGCAGTGGCCTTTCCTCTGAGCCGCCCTGAGCGTCATCCCTGCAGCTGACTTCGATTGCCCCCTCGTCACCGGTGAACCTGTACGAGGGCGCGATGTGGCTGGCCTCGTACAGGCTGACCGTGGAACTGTCAGCTGCCGACGAGCCACGGATCTCCGAGTTGGTGAAGCAGGCAGCGACTGTGGTCAGCGCCTCCAGCAGTTCCGAACGGTTCGAAGCCAGCGTCTCCCGCTGTACGGCCGCGAGTTCGGGCGAGACGGCGGCGCGGGGGCGAAAGCGACACACACGCGGCATTCCGCGGGCCGTGCCTCGTCGAACGGCAGACGTTCGTGCCAGTGCCTCGCGAGGGTGTCCCGCGTGAAAACCCTGGTTCGGGCTGCTGATCAGGCCGTTTGTCTGCTTGCCGTCAGGCTGCTTGCTGGTACTCGTTGATGAGGCCGCCGAGTGGTTGAGTGCGGCGGACGCGGCCTCCGAAGGGGATGACAGGTGCCGTCTGTCCGGTCTCCGAGGCTTGGGAAGATCGTTGGTGGAGGGATTGGTGGAGAAGCTGCTCCAGCTCCGTCGGGACGCCCTTGACTACGGATTAGGTTCACCGGATTGCTGCTCGCTCGGGGGAGTGGGGTGGACTTGGATGTCCCGGAACGTCCCAGCCACCGGCGTGAGGTTGTGATGGGGGATCTCTTTCCTGAGGAGGGAACCGGCTTTCGGTGCTCTCACACCGGGGACAGGCCGATGAGGACCATGCTCAATCAAAGAAGTTGAGGTTCTGGCGCACGAAATCGGCAAAACCGAGGGCTGCACGGCCCGTGATGTCGGCCACCGTTGAAGTGACGATTTCGGCACCGCCGTCCCGGTATGCGCGGGCAACTCCTATCAGGGCATCGACGTGGAACTCTGGCATCCCGCGACTCAGCATTGCCACGCGCGCTTCGTCGTCCGGCAGGCCCACGTAGCGCACCGGCCTGCCGAGGACGTCGGAAAACTCGTCGGCGGCTTCGGCGTAGGTCAGCGCCTTCGGTCCGGTGAGGTCATAGACGCGGCTGTCGTGGCCATCAGTGGTGATGACCCGCGCTGCAACACGGGCGATGCCAAGAATCGGAGCACATCATCCTGGGATGGATGCGAGGCAGGCCAGTAGTGATCTCCGGCTGCGGCGTTCGGCGGACGTCCACCTCAGCGGATGCCCTTCTCACTACGGATGCGGGCGCGCTCGCGCCGTTGGGCGGCTAGCACGTCGGGATGGCGGGCGTTCTTGTTCCGCCAGCGCAGGTAGGCGTGTAGGGCCCGGGTCTGGACGGTGTGGTTGCGATGGTTGGAGTTGGCGATGGTGAACTGCCGCAGCGGCCCGAAGTGGGCCTCGATCGGGTTGGCCCAGGACGCGTAGGTCGGGTGTACGAAGCGCCCAGCTCCCGCGCCCGCCGAGCCCGCCCACGGGCAGCAGGTGGCCGCCGTGCAACGCTCAGCCGGCCTACACCCCGACCTGGGCCCGCCTCGTTGGATGATGCGTGACGACGGACAGCGAACGACGGTTTCACGGCCCCGGTGACACTTTCGCCCCGATCCACGAAGGGGCCTGCGGCCGTGGGGGTGTCCGCGAGCGTCCATGACTCGACGGCGGTCTGAACCTGGAGCACGCGGGCGTAGGCTTTCAGGGCGCGGACGGAGTACTCGAGGGCGTGTAGCGACACAGTGACTGGCTCGCCGTCGGTCCACTGCCCAATGGGCGAACGGGCGAAAAGCGTCTTCAGCAACTGGCGGGACTGGGCCACCGCCACAACGTCGCCGTCATGGCAGTCCTCTCCCCGACCGGGGCGGCGCCGCACGCAGCGGCCGTTCCCCGGCCGTTCCGGGCGTACCTCATCCCTTGCTGACCCCGGCGGTGATACCGGCGACTATGTGCCGTTGCAGCACCAGGAAGACGACGAGCAGCGGGACGGTGCCCAGGACGACCGTGGGCAGGAGCTGGGACGTGCTGTAGGCGTGGGTGCCGATCGTGGAGTACACGTCCAGCGTCATCGTCTGCTTGCTGTCGGAGGTCAGCAGGACCAGGGGAATGACCAGGTCGTTCCAGATGGCCAGGGTGAGAGTGATGACGAGGGTCGCGGTGGCCGGGCGCAGGACGGGCAGGATGACGTGCCAGTACGTGCGCAGCGGACCCGCACCGTCGATGGCGGCGGCCTCCTCGAGTTCGACGGGTACGGATCTCAGGAAACTGGTGAAGAAGAGCACGGCGAAGGGGAGGCTGATCGCGGCCTCCGCGAGGATCACCGAGGTGTAGGAGTCCAGCAGCTTGAGGTCTCGCATGAACATGTACAGCGGGGTGATCATGACGAAGACGGGGACCGTGAGGCCGGCCACGAAGAGCTGGTAGACCGTCCTGGTCCAGCGGCGGGAGATGCGCGCCAGCGGCCAGGCGGCGAGTGATCCGGTCAGGATGACCAGGACGGCGGCGCCGCCGGTGATCAGGACGGTGTTGTAGAGGCTGCGCCCGTAGTTCATGGTCTGCACCGCGGCCACGTAGTTGTGCAGGCTCCAGTGGCTGGGCCAGGAGAGCGGGTGGGCGGCGACGTCGGCGTCGGACTCCAGCGAGACCTTCACCATGAGCAGGATCGGGGCGACGACGACCAGGGTGACCAGGAGCAGGCCGACGTGCGAGGCGGCACTGCGCAACCTGCGCCGGCGCAGGGGGGCGGTGTCCGCCGGGGCGGGGCTGACGGCTCTCGTGGTGCTGGGAGCGGTGAGAGTCATGCGGCGACCTCCCGGCGGCGCAGGACGGACGTGAGGAGCACGCCGACGACGACGGTGATGACCAGCAGGAGGACGGCCACCGCGGTGCCGTAGGCGAAGCGGAAGTCCTTGAAGCTGTCCTCGAAGATGACGTAGCTCAGGGTCTGGGTCGAGTTGGCGGGGCCGCCGTCGGTCATGATGAAGGGCAGGTCGAACACGCGCAGTGACCCGATCGTCGACAGGGTCATGTTCACGGTGAGGGACGGGGCGAGCAGCGGCCAGTCGATGCGACGGAACCGGGTCCACCCGCGGGCACCGTCCAGGGCCGCCGCCTCCATCAGGTCGGCGGGGATGGAGAGGTAGTTGGAGAGGTAGATGGTGGCGGTGTAGCCGAGGTACATCCACATGTAGGAGACGGCGATCGCCATCAGGGCGGTGTGGGTGTCACCGAGCCAGGAGGTCTCCAGGCTGTGCAGGCCGAAGGCGTCCATGACGGCGTCGAGCGGGCCGCCGACCGGGGAGTAGAGGAACGACCACAGGTAGGAGACGGCGACCAGGGCCATCATCGCGGGCATCAACAGCCCGGTGCGCGCGATGGTGCGGACGGCCGGCGAGTTGTACAGCCAGTAGGCGATGCCCAGGCCGAGCGCGTTCTGTACGACGACCACCACGATCGTGTAGACGAGGGTGTTCTTGAGCGCGGCGAGCACCTGCGGGTCCTGGAAGGCCTCGCGGTAGTTGTCCAGGCCGACGAACGATCCGCCGATGACGCCGTGGGCGTCGGTGAGGCTGAGCAGAACGGACCTGATGGTGGGGTAGATGACGAAGAGGGCGTACAGGGCGGTGGCCGGAAGCATGAGCAGCGCGGCGGATCGGGTGGTGAGTCTCACGGCGACCTCATCGGGGGCGCGGACCGCGGGGCCTGTCGTAGGGCAGGCCCCGCACGGGTTCGGTGGTGGGCGGGGTGACTACTTCTTCGACGGGGTCTTGGGGATGTCCTTGTCGAGTTGCTTCAGCAGGGCGCCGGTGTCCATGGAGGGGTTGTTGAAGAGCGCATTGAGCTGAGCGGTGAACTTGTCCTCCGAGTTGGGGTAGTTGGGCACCTCGACTTGGGAGGGGCTGGTGTTGCCGGCGGCGAAGGCGGCGGCGACCGGGGCGGACTGGGGGACCTTGGGGCTCGGCACGTCGGTCAGCGTCGTGAAGCAGCTCTCGGCCTTCAGGTAGGCGCTGTCCTGCTGCGGCTGCGACATGAAGTCGACGTAACTCTCGGCCGCGGTCTTGTGCGCGGAGGCGCCGTTGACCGACCACCCCGAGCCGATGAAGGTGAAGGTCTTGGGCTTGCTGCCCGCCGGGCCGCCGGGGAAGGGGTTGAGCGTGAAGTCGAACTTGGCACTCTGCTGGTAGTGGCTCAGGTCCCAGGCGCCGTCGACGTAGAAGGCCCACTTGCCCGCGGTGAACTGCGAGACGCCCTGGCTGAAGGGGTCCAGGCCGTTCATGGTCTTGCCGTCGACGAGACCGCTGGTCAGCAGCTGCTTGAGGTGGTCGATCACCGGGCTCCAGCTCGCGGCCCAGGTGGAGGTGCCCTTGTCGTAGCCGCTGCCCCAGGAGGGGTCGATGAGGTTGGCGGCCAGGGCGAGGGAGACCTGTTCGGCGTCCCAGCCCTTGAGGTTGGGTATCTCCAGGCCGCCCATGTTCTTCGCCTTGAGCGTCTTGAGGTCGCTGATCAGTTCGGGCCAGGTCTGCGGCACCTGCTTGATGCCCGCCTTCTTCAGCAGGTCCAGGTTGGCGTACAGGCCGATCGGGATGTTCTGCTGGACGAAGTCGTAGGTCTTGCCGTCGACCTGCGTGTACGGGGCCAGGTTGGGCAGCATCCGCTTGACCCAGGGCTGGTCGCTGAGGTCGGCGAGGAAGCCCTGCTGCTGCCAGGTGGTCAGGCGGTCCTTGTTGACCATGAGGACGTCCGCGGCGGTTCCCGCGGCGAGCCGGGTGTTGTTGTAGGCGTCGTACTCGGTGTTGGCGACGTACTTGTAGTCGACCTTGATGTTGGGGTGAGCCTTCTCGAAGGCCGCGTTGATGGCCGGGATGTCGGCGATCTCGTTGCCGCCGCCCTCGAACCCGACCACGGTGAGGACGGTCTTTCCGTCGGCGGTGGTGCCGGAGGAAGAGGACGAGCAGGCGGCCAGGACGAGGGCGAAGGCCGAGGCGGCCGCCGCTGTGGCCAGTCGGCGAAGGCGAGTTCTCAATGCGGGCTCCTTGAACGGTGGGTGGGGCGGGGGAGGAAGGTGCTTTGGCGCCGGGGCGCGCAGGTGCCGTCGTCGGTCAGGACTGGTCGAGTTCGTAGGCCGCGGTCCGGGTCTGGATCTTCCGGATGCGTGCCACGTCGAGCTTCTCGGTCCTGTCGAACCGGTAGATGCCGTTCTGTTCCTGGAAGACGTCGGTGAGCTGCGTGAAGCAGTAACCGAACATCAGGGGGTCGTCGATCAGGGCGCCCACCAGGCCGGCGAAGCGCTCGTACCAGGCCTCCTCGCTCGCGGGCGTGCTGCCGTAACCCCACGAGCCGGTGTCGGGGAGCCCTGCCTGGTCGGTCGGCCAGTGGATACCGCCGAACTCGCTGCAGAAGTAGGGCTGTCCGGCGTACGGCAGGGACCAGGCGCTGCCGTCCGGTGCCGTGTTCACGAACGGTTTGCCGTCGGCGAGGCCCGCCATGTCCTGGGCGAAGCGTTCGGGGTCCTGCTCGTAGTTGTGGGAGTCGTAGACGTCGGTCTCGGGCACCCGGTGGGAGTAGCCCGAGCTGTCGATCACCAGCCGGGTCCGGTCGGCGGCCTTGGTGGCGAGGAACATGCCCCGGGTGACGTCGTCGAGCACGGTGATGCGGTCGGTGATCTTCTGGAAGGTCTCGTTGAGGGGGCACCAGCCGATGATCGAGGGGTGCGAGTAGTCCCGCTGGAGGACTTCGAGCCACTGGGTGATGAACGAGGCGGTCGGGGCCTGGCGTTCGGGCCGCGTTCCGGCTCTGGCGCCCCAGTCGCCGAACTCGCCCCACACGAGGTAGCCGAGACGGTCGGCGTGGTGGAGGAACCTCTCCTCGAAGACCTTCTGGTGCAGGCGTGCGCCGTTGAAGCCGGCGGCCATCGACAGTTCGATGTCGCGTACGAGGGACTCGTCGTCCGGCGCCGTCATCAGGCCGTCGGGGTACCAGCCCTGGTCCAGGACGAGACGCTGGAAGACGCGCCGTCCGTTGAGCAGAACGGCGTGGCCGTCGATCGTCACGGACCGCAGCCCCGCGTAGCTCGCGACCGAGTCGACCAGTTCGCCCTCTGCGGTGCGTATGTCGAGGGTGAGTGTGTACAGGTGCGGGTCTCCCGGCTGCCACAGCCGGCGCCGTTCGGCGGGGATGTCCAGGACGAGGTGTGCCGTACGGTCCGCATCGAGCGGAGCCGTCGCCTCGGTGATCGTTCCCTCGTCGTCGGCGAGGACGGCGCGGCAGTGGTGGCCGGGGGCGTTGGCGGAGACCGGGAGGTCGAGAAGGAACCGGCCGTCGGCAGCGTCCGGGGTGATGCGCGGCCGGAGCAGGTGGACCCGGGGGACGGGCTCCAACCAGACGGTCTGCCAGATGCCCGTGGTCCGCGGGTAGAACGCCTCGTAGGTGTCGTACCGGGTGGACTGCTTGCCGCGGGCCTGGACGCCGGCTCGGCTGTCCCGCGCCCGCACCACGAGGTCCGGCGCGGTGCCCGGGGCGGCGAACTCGGTGATGTCGAGGGTGAAGCTGCTGAAGCCGCCCCGGTGGCGGCCCACCTCGTGCCCGTCGATCCACACCGTCGTGTCGTGGTCGACGGCCTGGAAGTGCAGCAGGATGCGCTGCCCGGCCCACTCGTGCGGGATCGGAAGCCTCCGGCGGTACCAGACGGCCTCCAGGAAGTCCTGGCAGCCGATACCCGACAGCGGGGCCTCGGGCGCGAAGGGGACGGTGATGGTGGAGGCGAGTTCCCGGTGCACCAGGCCGCGCTCCAGACCCGTGTCGGCCTGGTCGATCTCGAACTGCCAGGTGCCGTTGAGACAGAGCCAGTCGCGGCGCACGAACTGCGGTCGGGGGTACTCCGGCCGGGGCGGGGCCGCGGGGGCGGCCGCGGCGGTACCGTCGCCGTCCCGGGGCCCAGGACCGTGTCCCTCCGGGGAGCTGCCGCTTTGCATCGATGCAAAATCGTTCACGCCCCGGAGTATGAGACGACTCTTTGCAACGATGCAATCAGCCGTCCATAACGAAACGGCATCGAGGTCACACGGGTCGGTCGACTGCCCCGCCGACCGTGCTCTCCCTGACCACCAGTCGATGGGAAGCCGTGATCTCCACGGGTGCGTCGTACGCGTCGGACTCGATCCTGGCCAGGATCCGCTCCACCGCGGCACGCGCCAACTGGTGCTTGTCGGGGGCGATGGTGGTCAGCGTGGGGGTGCTGTAGCGGCCGTCCTCGATGTCGTCGAAGCCGGCCAGCGCCAGGTCATCGGGGATGCGCAGGCCCCGGGAGAAGGCCACGCGCATGGCGCCCAGGGCCAGCAGATCGCTGAAGCAGAACACCGCGTCCGGCGGGTCGGGACGGTCCAGGAGCCGCGCCATCGCTGCGGCCCCGTGCCGGCGTTCGTAGTGCGGCGTCGGCACCATGAGTGACTCGTCCACGGTGAGGCCGGCCTGCGCGAACGCCTCCCGGTAACCGCGGGTGCGCAGGACGGCGGTGCCGTCCGTGGGGTCCTGGTGGACGCCGATGGCGGCGATTCGCCGGCACCCCAGGCCGATGAGATGGGCTGTCATCTCCCGTGCCGCGGTGACGTTGTCGATGGCGACGTGGTCGGCGCTGGAGTCGAAGATCTTCTCACCGAGCAGGAGGATGGGTGCCGAGCCGTGCCGGGATTCGAGATCGGCGGCGGTCAGGGAGAGCGGGCTGGCGATCACGCCGTCGAAACTGACCGCGCGCGATGCTTCTATGATCAGTTCCCGCTCTCGTTCGACATCGCCGTCGGTCTGGTCGATGAGGACGGCGTATCCGCGGGCGCGCGCCTCGCCGATGACCAGGCGCACGAGTTCGGCGAAGTAGGGCACGTCGAGTGCCGGCACCACCAGCGCGATGATGCGCGTGCGTCCCTGTTTCAGGTTGCGGGCCATCAGGTTGGGGCGGTATCCGAGCTCGTCGATCGCCGCCTGGACCCGCACCTTGGTGGCGTCGGTCACCCGGGCGTAGCCGTTGACCACATTGGACACCGTGCGGATCGAGACGCCGGCACGCTCGGCGACGTCTCGAAGCGTGGGGGCCGTCATCACGTGTTGACCTCTCTGGCCGAGCGGTGTGCGGTGTGGTTGCCGCGACACGGATACCGCGCCGGTACCGCGGTGTCGCCACTGCGGTTCACGACGCGGACGGTGTCGTGCGCGGTTCGTACAGTCTAGGCGATTGCATCGATGCAAAAACCTGCTGCCGAAGCATTGCGAAAGGCCGCTTCGCGCCTCCATACTCCCCGACTGCGGGCTTTGCCATCGTTGCAAACGGCGCCCGTCGCACCCGCCGTCTCCGCACGGACGGGCCGCGTCCCCACCCGTCACCGCACAGGGAGCCGCCATGGCCACGTCGCCACCGCACGACCGTCGCAGACGTCGTGCGCGCCTCCTGCTCAGCCCGCTCGCCTCGGTCCTTCTCTGTCTGCTCGCCCTGCCGACCAGCGCCTTCGCCAACACCCCGGGCAACGTCCTGTACAGCCCCGCCTCCAGTGCGGAGGGCATGGCCTACACCCGCATGATCCGCCTGCAGTACAGTGGATCGGCCAACGGAACACTGCTCGCGAGCTTCGAGCACTGGAGCACCGACGGCAGGCCCAGTTCGTATGTGATCCGCCGCAGCACCGACGACGGTGCCTCGTGGTCCACCCTGTCGACGGTCCCCGGCGACACCTTCTCCTACCAGCCCTTCCTCTTCGAATATCCGCGGACCCTCGGGGCCTACCCGGCCGGAACCCTGCTGCTGGTGGGCGCCACACTGCCCGCCGACCGATCCGGAGTGACGTTCCGCGAATGGCGCAGCACCGACCACGGCGCCACGTGGACCTACGTGGGGGCCCCGCAGACCGCACACGGAGCCGACGGCAGCGGAATCTGGGAACCCTTCATCGCCCTGGACTCCGCGGGCAAGATGCTCATGTACTTCTCCGACGAGCGCCAGAACACCACCTACAGCCAGTTCCTCGGGCACATCGTCTCCGCCGACGGCGGCGACACCTGGAGCGCCAACCCCGACGGCAGCACGCGTGTGACTCCCGGCGAGGTCAAGGACGTCGCCAGCACCACACAGGCCGACCGGCCCGGCATGATCACGGTGGCCCGAATACCGTCCACCGGAACCTACGTGGCCGGCTATGAGGTGTGCGGTCCGCAGAACTGCCTGGTGCACACCAAGACGTCCTCCGACGGTGACACCTGGGGCGGCGGCCCCTCCGACCTGGGCACCGTCCCGAAGACCGACGACGGCCGGGAGCTGTACGGCACCCCCGTCATCGCCTGGAGCCCGGCCGGCGGCTCCAAGGGCGAGCTCATGCTCACCGGCCACACGGAGTCACGCCTGGCCGGCGGGGCCCCCGAGAACCAGCAGGTGGTCCTCCTGAACACCGCCGGCGGCAGCGGGTCCTGGTCCTGGATGCCCTCCCCCATCGCGGTGCCCACCAGTGGAGCCCCGTCCAGTTGCGGCACCAACTACAGCCCTGACCTGCTGCCCTCGGCCGACGGTACGAGCGTGCGCTACAGCGCGGCGGGGGCCGCCGGCCCGTACAACTGTGAGGAGCTCACCGGCTCGGGCAATGCCGGCGTCCTGCCGTACACCGCCGACTTCTCCTCCAACGACGGTGGCTGGACGCAGTACGGCGGCACGTGGTCCGCTTCCGGCGGCACGTACACCGAGTCCGCCGCGGGCACCGGCGGCAACAAGGCCGTCACCGGCTCCACCGGCTGGACCGACTACACCCTCCAGGGCGACGTCCGCCTCGGCGACACGAGCGGCAACGGCAACGCCGGCTTTCTGGTCCGCGCCACCGACCCGACCACCGGTACGGACGACGTCGACGGCTACTACGTGGGCGTCACCGGCTCCAACCTCGTGATCGGACGCGAGAACCACGGCTGGACCCAGTTGGGCAGCGCGCCGATACCCGGCGGTCTGTCCGCCGGCACCTGGTACCACCTGACCGTCCAGGTCACCGGCTGCGTCATCTCCGTCCAAGGAGCACCGTCCGGCTCCTGGAGCAACCCCGCCTACCTCAGCCTGAACGACTGCGCCTTCTCCCACGGCTCGGTCGGTGTCCGCGACTACGACACCACCGCAGCCTGGCGCAACATCACCGTCCGCACGGCGGCCGCCGTCACCGGCCCCGGCGGCACCGGCAAGTGCCTCGACGTCAACACCAACACGAACACCAACCAGAACGCGGCCCAGCTCTGGGACTGCAACCAGGTCCCCGGACAGCAGTGGACGGCCGCCGCCGACGGCACCCTGCGCGCCTTCGGCAAGTGCCTCGACATCGACAAGAACGCCACGGCCGACTTCAGCAAGGTCCAGCTCTACGACTGCAACGGCGTGGGCGGCCAGCAGTGGGTCCCCCGAGCCGACGGCAGCCTGTACAACCCCCAGTCCGGACGTTGCCTGGACGACCCCCAGGGCAACACGGCGAGCGGAACACAGCTGCAGATCTACGACTGCAACGGGTTGTCCACCCAGGTGTGGCACCTGCCCTGAACACGCAGGCGCGGATGAGTCCTGCTGACCGCGAAGACCGTGACGTCGTGGCTGCACATGCTCGACGATCTGCACGCCACTGTCGTCATGGAGGCCTGGGATCCCTCGCTCAAGCCCAACACCACCTTCTCGCACGCCTGGGGCACCGCTCCCGCCAATGTGGTCGCCCGCCACGTGCTCGGCGTCCAGGTCACCGGAGCCGGTGCGCGCACCCTGCTCGTCAAGCCGCAGCCGGGGACGCTGACCTGGATGACTGGGACCGTGCCGACGGTGCGCGGCCCGGTGACGGCAAAGATGGACCGCCGCGACCGTCCGCGACCGTCCGCGACTGAAGGTGGCCCTGTGAAGGTGGCCCTGCCGCCCAGCACCACCGGCCGCATCGAGTTGGACGCCGCCGCGCTCGGTGTTCCGCCCTCCGGGCTGCAGGTGCAGGCCGCGGCCGCTCCGGGGAGCGTCTCGGTCTCGGTCGGCCTGCTGGTCGTCGACCGGGTCCGGCCGGGGACGACCACAGTGGTCGACAAGGGGTGACGCGCGGGTGCCGTCGGGCCGTCACCGCAGCCCGGCGGCACCCCTTTTGACTGCCCATACTCAGGGGTGAAAGAGGTGCAGTCGTCCCTCCGATCCGTTTCGCGTCGACCCGTTGGTGAGGACTGCCCCGCCGGGCCGTCGGTGACGGCTCGGCGGGGCAGGGACGGGCTGTTGCGGTGTCAGCTCATCGTGAAGGAGTCCAGGCGGAACAGGTCGCTGCTGCCGCCCTTGAAGACGAAGTACAGCTTGTGCGTCCCGCCCGGGTCGGTCACCGGTGCGCTGACCGTCGTGTAGGCGCCGGAGGTGTCGCCCACTGTCGCCGTGCCGGCCAGCGGGCCGTCGGGGGCGTCGGTGTGGACCTCGATGGTGCCGCCGGAACCGCTCGACGCGGCCCGGAAGTCGATCTTGCTCACACCCTGGAGATCGTACGGGTCGAACTCGATCCAGTCACCGTTGTCGATCGACGTGACCGCCGTGCCGGCCTGAGCGTTGGCGTCGGAACTCGTCTGTACGCCGGACTGCGTGCGGAAGAATTCCGCCTGCCTGGCCTTGGGCTGCAGGACGATCTGCGTCGTGCCGGTGAGGCTGGGCACTCCGGCGGTCGGCGAGGTGTCGGTGTAGCTCGCGGTGAAGATGCCGTAGAAGTCGTCGGAGTCGGTGTGACCCGCCGTGGTCATGGTGAAGGTACCGCTGCACCCCGTGGCCTGCGCGAGGTTGTGGGAGTGCATGTCATGACCGAGGGAGTAGTTGACCTGGACCTTGGAGCAGTCCACCGGGGTGCCGTCCGGGTCGGTCACGTTGATATTCCACGCGACCTGGTCCCCGTCCTTGAACGTCAGACCGTTCGGAGGCTGGGCGAACGACAGGACCGGTGCGGTGTTGCCCACCGTGACCAGGACGGCGGCGACGCCCGTCCTGCCGCTCGGGTCGGTCACTGTGAGCTTGGCGTGGTACTGGCCATTCGAGGTGTAGGTGAACGTGGGGTTGGGGCTGGTCGAGTCGACCTTGCCGTCGTTGTCGAAGTCCCACGCGTAGGTGAGCTTGTCGTTCTCCGGGTCGGTCGAGCCGCTGCCGTCGAACTGAACGGCCAGCGGTGCCTTGCCGGAGGAGGCATCGGTCTTGATGACCGCGGTCGGTGCCTTGTCACCCGGCGAGTACTCGATCTTGTACAGGGCGGCGTCCAGCGATCCGCCGAACCACGCGCTGCCGTAGTCGAGGACGTAGAGCGAGCCGTCGGGCCCGAACTCGGTGTCGATGGGCTCGACCAGTTTCGCCCAGTCGTTGCCGTCGGTCAGCGTGTCGATCGACTGGATCTTTCCGTCGCTGTCAGAGGTGATCGGCTTGATCCAGTGCCGGCTGAACTCGTACGCGAAGAACTTGCCGTCGTAGCTCTGGGGGAACTTGACCGAGGAATTCAGCGAGGAGTCGTACTGGTACACGGGTCCGGCCATCGGCGCGCCCTGGCCGCCCAGCTGCGGGAACTGCGGGTTGCCCGCGTAGTGGTTCCAGATCCAGGCGGGCTGGGCGGGCGGCAGGTTCTGCAGGCCGGTGTTGAGCGGAGCGTCGTTGACCGGGTGGGAGCAGTCGAAGGCCTTGCCGGACTTGCCGGTGGCGAAGTCGTACTCGACGTACGGCGTGTTGTTGCCTATGCAGTACGGCCATCCGAAGTAGCCGGCTTTGGTGATCCGGTTGTACTCGACGGTGTTCTCCGGCCCGCGCAGCGGGTTCGCGCTCCCGGCGTCCGGGCCATAGTCCGCCAGGTAGATGACGCCGGTCTTCTTGTCAACGTTGAACCGGAAGGGATTGCGGAAGCCCATCGCGTAGATCTCGGGACGGGTCTTGGGCGTGCCCTTCGGGAACAGGTTGCCGTCCGGGATCGTGTACGTCCCGTCGTCGTGCACCTTGATCCGCAGCAGCTTCCCGCGCAGGTCGTTGGTGTTGGCCGTGGAGCGCTCGGCGTCGTAGACCGGGTTGCGGTTCGGTCGCCGGTCGATGGGGTCGTAGCCGTCGGAGGCGAACGGGTTGGAGTCGTCGCCGGTGCTCAGCAGCAGGTTGCCGTTGCCGTCGAAGTGCATGTCGCCCGCGACGTGGCAGCACTGACCGCGGTCGGTGTCGACGCGCAGGATCTTCTTCTCGCTCGACAGGTCGAGCTTGCCGCCCGTGAAGGTGAACCGGGACAGCTGGTTGTAGCCCTTGTAGGGGGCGAAGTCGGCGGCCGTTCCGTTGTCCGGGGCGTTGCTCATCGGGGTGTCGAGCTTCGGCGCGTAGTACACGTAGACCCAGTGGTTCTTGGCGAAGTGCGGGTCGAGCGCGATGGTCTGCAACCCATCCTCGTCGTGGGTGTAGACCGAGAGCTTCGCCGCCACCTCGGTGAGGCCGTCGAGGGTCGTGTGGTAGAGGGTGCCGTCACGGGAGCTGTGCAGCGCGCTGCCGTCGGGGAGCACCGCGAGCCCCATCGGCTCGCCAACCTGGTCCGGTCCCTTGGCGAGGGTGACCTGTTGGAAGTCGGACGTCGCGGCAGCGGAGGCGGCTGCGGCTGTTCTGTCCGATGCCTGGGTCCGCGCATGCGCGGACGTCGTCGATCCGGCCACCGCGACCCCCACGCCGAGCACTGTGCTCAACGTGGCGGTGAGTAGTCGGCTTACTGGTTTACGCACGTACTGCCTACCTCTCTTGGGGCGCTGCTCTGGACATGGCGCGAGCGCGTGTCGCGAGGCCGGCCAGGTTCGGATGCCCAGGCCGACGCGAGCCGGTCAATCGGTGGAACGGGCGGGTGGCCCGGGTGACTGCGGACAGAGCAGAGGATTGGCGCACAAGTCCAGAGCGGGATGAAGGGAGGGCTCGGAGGGGTTCGCGGCCCCCTGGTGAAGCGTCATGAGCGTGGCCCCGTGACCATGAGCCGTCAAGGAGGTACTGCTCGGTAGCAGCGTTTTGCGCCCTGAAGTGGACACATCTTTTGCTTGTCTGGTGAAAAGTGGTGGCGATCTGTGCTCAACTATCGGTGACTTCAGGCGTTCATCGTCCTCAAGAGGTGCGTAGAGGCACTCCTGCTGTCATCAGGCGGGCTGCGGGGAGTTGCGCTTCGGCACCCTGTACCGCCCTCGCTCACCGGGCGCGACTCCGGTCGCCCCGCTACCGGTTCCCCGACCGCCTGTCCGCCAGACGTTCAGGCCGATGACGCCCCGTACCACCACGCCGCCCGGACACCGGGCGAGGGTGGCTCCGCTTGACGGCCCCTCGCCGCGGCCCCACCGCGGCCAGGTGCTTCACAACGAAGGAGTGATGATGGGTCAGTTCGCCCATGACTTCGACCGCAGAGGCTTCCTGCGTGCGGCAGCCGCAGGCACCGTAGCCATCGGTGCGGCAACCCTCGCCGGCGCGGTCCCCGCCGCCGCCCAGACGCCCGCCCCGGATGCCCCGCCCAACGGCGCCAGCTTGAGCATCCCCAAGGACGCCATCGGCATCCAGCTCTACAGCGTCCGCGACAAGGTCTACCAGCTCGGCTTCCGCGTCGTCTTCGAGGAACTGTCGCGGATGGGCTTCAAGGAGGTGGAGTTCGCCGGCTACACCCAGGACCCCTCCATCCTCGGCCGGCAGATCACCCTCCAGGAGATCCGCACGCTGCTCGACGACCACGGCCTGCGGGCCATCGGCAGCCACATCGGCATCGGCAACCTCCGCAGCAACCTGCAGCAGGAGCTCGACAACGCCCAGATCCTCGGCATGCCGAACATCGGGACCCCGAACGCTCCCTCGGACACCCCCACGGTCGCCGGGTACCAGGCGGCCGCGGAGGACTTCAACCGCTGGGGCGCGGCCGCGTCGGCGCGCGGACTCAAGCTCTACCAGCACAACCACTCGGGCGAGTTCGCCTTCGCCAGGGATCAGCCGGCGGTGCGCCTGTACGACGTCTTCCTGCAGAACACCGACCCCGACCACGTCTACCTCGAGATGGACGTGTACTGGGCCTTCGTCGGCCAGTTCCGCTACCCCGGCTTCGACCCCGCTGCGTATGTGCGCAACCACCCCTACCGGTACACGCTGTTCCACATGAAGGACGGCAAGTCCGACCCCAACGTCGGTGACGGCTACGACATGACCGAATTCGGCGCCGGCGACATGCCCTACCAGCGCTTCATCCACGCGATCGGCCCCTTCGGCAACCACCACGGCATCTGGGAGCAGGACACCGCCCCCGACACCCAGCCCAACCCGCCCGGCTCCTTCGGTGCCGCCCAGCGCAGTTACGGGGCACTCTCGGACCTGCTCTCCTGACCCGTTGTCAGCGCCCTCTTCCCCCGTTTCCCCGGTTGGTGCCGGGTAAGCGGGGGAACGGGCATATCTGCTTGTCATGACCCTACCAACCCTGGGCAGTTTGGGGCCGTCGGGAATCGCCCTGCCCGGCCCGGTGCGCTTTCGCACGGGCTCCCCGTGGTCGGCCACTTGGAGGCGCTCGTGAGCCGGGAGGCACCGACGCGCCCCGCCTGGTGCTGTGGCCGGAAAGGTTCACCGGCTCGCGACGCCCGGCACGGCACCTCGCCGCGTTGTCGCATCGCCCGAGTACATCCGGTACGCGGGCGACGCTCCGCGTTGCGATGCACCGCACCGGACGCCGCGAGCTTTCCGGCAGACCTTTCCGGCCACAGCTCTAGTCCGCTGCGGACGCGCCGATCCCCGGTGCCGCCAGAGCGTCTGGAGGCGAAGGTTCCCTCACCGCCAGTGATGTCGTCGACGGCACGGCGGCCGGCGACGCCGATCGGTGACCTCACCGATCTCGGGCACACCCTGCTCGTAGAGCTCCGCAGTGTCGCCTACCCGCCAGTCGCTGCCGTCGGCCTCCGGCGACCTGCCGATCTCACGTCGGTCGGCCCAGCAGCCCTGTGGGGAACGGTCGCGCCCGACCGCGCCTGCGTTTCCGCGCCCTGCCGCAGCTCCGAGGTGCGGCAGGGCGCGGTAGAGCGCGGTGCGGCACTTCAGGGGCGTCAGGGGCGGGTTCAGATCAGTCCGCGTCGCGCCGCCCAGGCGACGGCCTCGATGACGCTGCTGACGCCTATCTTGTCGCACACGCCTCGATAACGTCGTCGCACTGTGCGGGGACAGACGTGGAGTCGTCGGGCGACGGACTCCACCGGCAGGCCGGTTGCCAGGAGCGACAGCAGGTGCACCTCGTCGCTGCGCAGACACGGGTTGTCGGGCTGGGACCGCCGGTCCGTCTCGTAGCTGAGCGTGGACACTTCCGTCCTCCTTTGCCAAGTGCGGCCGGGTGGGAACGCGGGGGAGGCCGCCACCCGGATCGGAGGCCTGAACCCATGATCGACCGCTGGATCGTCAATCGCTTATTACGTTTCAAGTAGCTTGGGTAACTGATCGCGTGCGCACGGTCAAGGGGTGTGCCGCTGCATCGATGTGTTGTACATGAAAAAGCCTGGGGCACGCGGTTTCACATTGACTCGCGCCAGTGCCGGGCTCGGGGCAGCCGCCCCGAGCCCGGCACCGATCGCTCCTTGCTACAGGTTCCGCACCCGGATGTTGCGGAACTCGATCAGGTCGTTGTCACTGTGGTTTTGCAGTCCCACGTAGCCGCTGAAGAACTGACGCAGGTCCGTGGGCGGGTCGCCCGCACGCGACGACGACTTGCCGGGCGTGTTGTCGAACTCGTTGATCACCACGCCGTTGCGGATGATCGTGTAGTGCTGCCCGACGACCCGGATCTCGTAGTCGTTCCACTGGCCCTTCGGGGTGACCCTCGCATGGGCCAGGTCGACCGGATCGAAGTTGTACACCGAGCCGGTCTTCTGGGGCTCGCCGGTGTCGCCGTCGTAGATCTGGATCTCGTTGCCGCAGTAGATCGCCACCCACTCCGGCGCGGTGCGGGCCGCTCCCTGCGTGCTGCAGCCCTCAGGCCGCTGGTCCAGCGGCGTCCGCGGATCGGGGAACCTCACGAACACACCGCTGTTGGCCCGGTGGTCGTCCGGAGCGACATCCCGGAACTGCAGCCGGATGGAGTAGTCCTTGAACTGCTGCTTGCTGTACCAGAGCATGCCCATGCCGCCGGAACTGCGCATCGT
Organism: Streptomyces sp. NPDC107546; assembly: GCF_055639175.1. Taxonomy (NCBI): domain Bacteria; kingdom Bacillati; phylum Actinomycetota; class Actinomycetes; order Kitasatosporales; family Streptomycetaceae; genus Streptomyces; species Streptomyces sp. NPDC107546. The sequence continues at coordinate 243,170 of NZ_JBVKBA010000009.1, forward strand.
GCCGTCCGGCAGGAGCGAGAAGCCGCCCGCGCCCGCCTGGCTCCATCCGGCGAGACTCGTCGCCGATCCGTCGAAGATGGACGTGTATCCGGGTGTCTTGCCGATGGGCGACTGGGCACCCTCCTTGCTGAGCGTCGCCGCCTCGCGGTTGTCGATGACGTCGTCCTTGCGGAACTGGTCCACCAGATCGTTGAGGTGGCTGACGAACGCGCCGTGGTTCGGCCAGGCGCCCTCGTCGTCGATCAGGTCGTTGATGGTGCATCCGCCGCCGACCTTGTGGTTGGCCACGCCGGTGTCGGTGTCGAGCAGCCAGACGGTGGCACGGGCGTCGGGCGCCGTGCAGCCCGCCGTCACGTCGACCTTCCCGGTGGACTGCTCACCGTTGGCGTAGGTCACCTTCAGGGTGGCGTGGTAGGTGCCGTAGGAGGCGTAGGTGTGCGTGGGGTTGGCCTCGTGCGACGGCTGGCTGCCGTCACCGAAGTCCCACTCCCAGGCGACGCCGCCCGCCTTCTCGGCCGAGAACTGGATCGTCCGCGGCTTGCTCTGGGCGACCGGGCGACCGGAGGCGTCGCTCGGGTTCGGCGTGGCAGGGCCACCGTGGTAGGTGACGCGGACCAGCTTCTGGTTCGGGTCCAGGCTGAAGAAGCCGCCGGCGTAGTCGAGCATGTAGAGCGCGCCGTCCGGGCCGAACTTGGCGTCCATCCAGCTCTGGACTTTGTTGTCCCCGATGCCGCCGGGGAGGATCTGACGCAGGTCCTCACCGAAGGCCGGCGGCGCCTGGTCCTTGACGCTCGCCGGGTCGACGGTGACCGCGACACGGTTGTTGGCGTTGGACTCGTCGCCGATGAACCACTTGTTGTCCCAGTACGCGGGCCAGGCGACACCGCTGTTGGTGTCGACTTCCGAGCGGTGGTAGGTCGGGCCGTCCATGATGGCCTGGCCGCCGCCCTTGAGGTACGGCTCGGTGTACTTCTCGTCGCTCTGCACGTACGTGGGCAGCCCGCTGCCGTCACTGCGCTTCGGGTAGACCACGCCGCCGCCCTGCGGCGAGTACCAGATCATGTTGGTGCGGATCGGCGGGAGGTCCACCAGACCGGTGTTGCGAGGCGAGGTGTTCTTCGGGTGATCGCAGTCGTACCAGCCGGTCAGCACGCTGGCATCGGTGTTGCTGCGGTCGCGGTACGGCTGCTTGTTGCCCATGCAGTACGGCCAGCCCTGGTTGCCCGCGGAGGTGATGATGGTCGCGGTCTCGTACTTGGCCGGGCCGAGCTCCGGGTCGGGCGTCGGCGCGTCGGGGCCGACCCAGCCCGCGGTCAGCCAGTTGTTCGTCTTGTCCCAGGCGATCCGCGCGATGTTGCGGACACCCATGACGTAGATCTCCGGACGGGTCTTGCCGCCGCCCTCCTCCTGGCCGGTGAACAGATTGCCCTTGGGGATCGTGTACGTGCCTTCGGGCTCGGGGTGGATCCGCAGGATCTTGCCGTTGAGGTCGTTGGTGTTGCCGGCCGTACGGCGGGCGTCCTGGAAGGACAGGCCCTTGTAGTCCTTGGTCCAGTTGTTCCCGGAGTAGCCGGCCCCGGCTCCCTGGGAGGAGTTGTCGTCACCGACGCCGACGTAGAGGTTGCCATCGTTGTCGAAGGCCATGCCGCCGCCCGTGTGGCAGCAGCTGTGGATCTGGGCGGTCCAGTGCAGCAGGTCCTTGCGGGTGCTCTGGTCGATCAACTGGTTCTTGAAGTCGTAGGTCAGCCGCGAGATGGTGCGCTGGCCCGTCTGCTTGTCCCGGTCGACCGACTCGTGCGGCATCCAGTAGATGTAGATCCAGCCGTTCTGCTCGAACTTGGGGTCGAGCGTGATGCCGACCAGACCCTCCTCGTTCTTGACCAGCTCGTCGCCGCTGCCCCGGTTGCCCATCACGTCGAGCGTGGTGAGCAGCTTGACCTGCTTGGTCTTGGGGTCCCACTGGTGGATGGTGCCGCAGCCCAGGCCCACGTTGGGGTCGTTCCAGTCGGGGATCGGACCGCTCGGGCAGGCCGCCTTGCCGATGTAGAAGACCTTGCCGTCGGGGGCGATCGTCAGACCGTGCGGCTCACCGATCTGGTCGAGCTGGCCCTGCTGGTTCTTGCCCGTGAGCCGTTCGACCGAGTAGTTCGACGCGATGGTCGCCTGGCAGTCGCCGCGGACCATGCCGGTCGTCCACTCGATGGCGCCGAGCAGATGACTCTGGAACTTGGTGTCCGAGGTGTAGCTGTCCTCGGTGCGGCCCATGCCGGTGTAGAACGACCGGCCGCCGTCGTAGTCCCGACACCAGGAGATCGGGTGGAACGGGCCGTTGCCCGCCGGCCCCGCGTCGTAGGAGTTCTCCTCGACCTGGGCGACCGTCTGCACCTTGCCGTTCGGGTTCGGGTCCCAGTTCATCCACTGGTCGGACCGGGTCCACTTCAGCGGCAGGCCCTTGTTCGCCGGGTGCTGACGGTCGGTGATGTCCACGACCGCCTGCTGCACCTTGGTCTCCGGCGCGGGCGCCGGGTCGGCACCGAAGAGCCGCAGCTCGGCCAACTGGATGAGCGGCTCACCGGAGTTGGCCGTGATGTTCAGCCGGTAGTACTGGTAGGCCGTGGTGTTGGAGAACTTGTACTGCTTGGTCTGGAAACGGTCCGGGAAGCTCTGGCCGGTCTGGGTGTCCAGCGTCTTCCAGGTGTCCCCGTCCTGAGAGCCCTGGAGGGTCCAGTTCTTGGGGTCCCGGCCCGGGTAGTCGTTCGCCGACGTCAGCGCATACTGGGCCACCGCGACCGCATGGTCCATCTTCGCCGTGACCCACGCGGTGTTCTGGTGGGCCAGCCACTTGGTGGTGTTGCTGCCGTCGAACAGCTTGGCCTTCGTCTCGTTCGGCGGGTTGTCGTCGCTCGCCGTGACGTCCGCCACCTTCTCGGAGGCGGGCAGACTGGCGGCCGGACGCGTGCCGATCAGGCCGGTGAACCAGCTGGAGTCGGCGTCCGCGCGCGCCGCGTCGTGGACGCCGACGAAGCCGCCGCCGCCCTTGACGTAGGCCTGGAACGCGGACTCCTCGTCGGAGGTGAGGGACACGCCCTTGGCCGACAGGAAGACCACGCCTCGATAGTGGGCCAGGCGGTCGGGGGTGAAGACGGACGGATCATCCGACTCGTCCACGGAGAAGCCGTTCTTCTGACCCAGTTCCTTGATCGTCGACACGGCGGTCGTGACGGGATCGTCCTGCTGATCGGCCGGTCCGTGGAAGACCAGGACGTTCACCGGGGCTTCCGCGCCGGCATCCTGGTCGTCGTGTCCGGACGGCGACTGCGCTTGTGCCTGCAGCGCCGGCAGCGCGGACAACCCCAGTGCCAGCGCCGAGCCGGACAGCAGGACGACCGCGCGTCGCCAGGCCGGTGCCTGGCGGTGGGTCCGCGTGGAAAGCGACGGTGGTGCTCCACTTCGTCGTGACAGGGTGAACCGGTCTCTTCGGCCCATTGTTGCTCCTTGACTCGATCCGGCAACGGAAGAGTGGTCAGGGGGTGGAGCCAGGGCTGCCGCACGGGCCTCGCACGGCAGGCGCCGGGCGAGGCGGATTCGGGTCGGCCATCAGGAGGTCCGGAGACGGCCGGGGCGCCGGAGCCGGTGAAGTCGCGGGCGCCCCGGGACCTCAGGCCCCAGGGCCGACCGACCGGCGGCAGGGTGGTACACGCCCGTCAGACCGTCCGGTCAGGTCCGACGGGCGTGGCTTCGGGGCGGGAACGGCACGGGCACGGGTTGCCCGGTCTACATGGGCATGCCGCCACCGGGGACCGTGCCGTCGGCCTCGGTCACCAGGAAGACCCCGGACATGCCCATGTCCGAGTGGCTCTGGACGTGGCAGTGGTACATCCAGGCGCCCGCGCCGACCCGTTCACCGGCGATCACCTGGAACCCGAAGGAGTCCGCGGGGCCGGTGGTCTTGGTGTCGATGACCCGGCTGACGTCCTGCGGGCCTTCCAGCATCCCGGTGCGGTTGTCCACCCATCGGTGGCCGTGCACGTGGAAGGTGTGGAAGAAGTCGCCGTGAGTGATCACGACGAACTCCACCCGCTCGCCGCGGACGGCCTTGAAGGTGGGGGTGTCGGGAGCGATCTTGTTGTTGATGGTCATGTCGTTGAACACGACCGTGAACTGCTTGTCGGGCAGCACATCGCCCTTGCGCCGTACCACCACCGGGCCGTACAGCCCCTTCTTGATCCCGCCGGTGCCGTGCTCGGTGCCCACGTTGTGGTCGTGGTAGTGCCAGTAGCCGCCGCTTCCGGCCTCCCACGTGCCGTCGTGGCGTCTGCCCGGGGCGTGGGTGCGCCAGACGTAGGTGCGCCGGCCGCCCGGCTGGACGACGCTGTCGTTCATCTTGGTGCCGTCGCTGGCGGTGTCGTAGTCCAAGCCGTGCACGTGCAGGCTGGCGGCGACGTCGAGGTTGTTGACCACCTCGATGTTCATGGTGTCGCCCTCGGTCAGCTCGATGAGGGGGCCCGGAATCGTCGCCTGACCGGGGTGGAGGCCGTAGCCCATCTCCCCGTTGGGGAGCTTCTCCATGTACAGCGTCAGGTTACGGACCTCGCCGCCGTTGTCCTTCGCGGCGGGCTGGTCCGAGGGCGCGGCGGCGGTACTGCCGAGCACCGCGGGGGCGACGGCGGCCGCCACAGCTGAAGTGGCGAACGATCGCCGGGACAAGAGGCGTCGCACGCCTGCGCCTGAGTCGGTCATCGTTCTCCAATCCGCGACAGGCGTCGGTGCCTGAAGGCGTTTCGTGATCGTGAGGTGCGCGGCCCCAGGCAACACCGCATCCGGACGGGGCCGTTTGCGGTGGTGCGTCGGGCGTTCGGCCCCGCGGGGCCGGCAGAGGAGTCGTCGGCTGGGTCACCGATCCGTGGCCGTCCGGTCGGCGGGGGCTGCCGTTCGGCCGAGACGGGCTCGGCTCGGCCGAGGCGGACTGCGCCTCGGAACGGCCTCACCGTAGCGGCGCTTCTCCAGTTTTTCCAGACTCAGGCCAAAGTTGGTCGGGTTGCGGTCATAGACCTTGGCGGCTCGTCAAAAGAGCAGTACTTTCACGTCGTTGACGCAATTCGAAAGAGGTGGGTGAGCCCCGCTCGCGGGCCTGCGGTGTCACCGCTCCGGCACGGGGCGGAGCGGACACCGCCTGCTCGTTCGCGTGACCGCGGCCGGTCGCCGTCGTCACGTTCGGTGATCACCCGCAGCCGACTCGCCGTGCCGTTGAGTTCAGGGGCGTCCGGTCAGGTCACGGACCGTGTGCCGTCGCCGCCCCGGGTCGAGCTCCGCGCGGCACCCGGCCGGACGGGCCCCGACGCGGTCGTCCCGGCGGCTGGTCGTCCACCCGGCGGTACCGCCCATCCGTGCGTGGTACCGCACCAAGCGATTCTCGAAAGGTGCAGCGGTGTTCAGAAGACTGCTCCATGTCCAGCCGGATCCGCCCCCCTCCAGATTCGCGCCACGGGGCCGGTTCAGCCGCCACCCGGCGTTGGTGGCGCTGGTGGCCCTAGCGCTCACGGTGTTCTCGTTGGCCGCGCCGGCCGCGTACGCGGCGATGGGTCCCGACGCCGCCGCACCGACCCAGGTGCTCACCTGGACGGCTGGGGACGGCTACATGGGCTATACGTCCGCCCCCACCACCGCGGTGGCGGGCCCGGCGACCATCGTGTTCGAGAACAGCGCGGCGACCGGCAACACGACGGGGATGCCGCACACGCTGACGTTCGACACCTCCAACCCTGACTACAACACCGACGTCAGCCTCAACATCCAGGCGAGCCCGTCGGACTCCAGCGGAGGCCGTCACACGGCAGAGGTCACCCTGACCCCCGGTGTCTACCACTACTACTGCTCGATGCCGGGTCACATGATGTCCGGCGAACTGACCGTCACCGCGGCCCCCGGGAACGACACGACCGCGCCGGACACTTCGGCGTCGGTGTCCGGTACGAAGGACTCCTCCGGCAACTACGTCGGCAGCGCGACGGTGACGGTGTCGGCTTCGGATGCGGAGTCGGGTGTCTCGAAGGTGGAGTACGCGCTGGACGGGGGGGCTTACGCGGATTACAGCGCGCCGGTGCAGGTGAGCGGTGTGGGTCAGCACACGGTGGCGTACCGGGCGACGGACAAGGCGGGCAACACGTCTG